>DATJTX010000023.1 GCA_035502855.1 Candidatus Baltobacteraceae bacterium | reverse complement strand
TCGGGCAAGGGCATTTTCCGGTGCGGGTCTTCGTTGCATCCTCGGTCACAGAGCGCGTTGCTATGCTCCCTCGGATGCGCCTCGATTCGCACCGGAAAATGCTCCTTGCGATCGGTACAGCGACTTCTTCAGAGCTTCCCTAAAAGGCGCCGGCGCCGTTCGGGCTCCCCAGCCCCGTCGGCCCGCTGTACCCCAAGCCCGACGTGCATAGATACGTCAGGCAAAGACCGTTCAAACCGAGGATGATGTTGTTGAGCGACTTGGCATTGGCATAGAGGCCCTGTGCGTTGTCGACGCTGCTGCCGTTGCCGGCGAGTGCGTACATCCCGGCAATGATCGGCGTTGACACGCTGGTGCCGCCGTAGACGTTCCAACCCTGATCCGAGCTCGAGGCGAAGTACGTATCGTACACCGCGACGCCCGGAACCGGATTGGCGATAGCCGCGACGTCGTTCGTCGTTCGCTTGTGACAAAGCACGTCATGCTGCCACGACGGCTTCGCGATATAGGCGCTGCAGCCGCTTCCGGTCTTCGACCAAGCCGTCTCGAGCACCGCGATGCCGTCGAGAATCGGCACCAGCGTCGTTCCGCCTACGGCGGTGACGTACGACGAACTCGCCGGCCAGCCGACGCCGTAACCGTTGTCGCCCGCGCCCACTACGATCGGAACGCCGGGATGATTCCACTTCGGATTGTCGGCGGCAACCGCCGCGGTCTCGGGCGTCGTGTAGCTGTTGCTGACGACCGTCGCGCCGAGCGAAATCGCCGTCGAAACGGAGGCCGTGAGATTTTCGATGTCGGATGAGTTCGCTTCGACGACGAGCAGGTTGCAATTGGGACAGATTGCCGATGCCATGTCGAGATCGATCGACATCTCTTGTCCCCAATTTTCATCACCCGCGGGAAGCGACGACGAGCCGTTCTGCGCTGCAAATCGGAGGCATCCGCTTGCGACCGTGCACGGCGGCAGACCCATGGTCGACCGGTAGACGGCGAGATCGGACGCAGCATTTGGGTTGTTCATCGCAACGACGATGCCGATCGTCTGGCCCGCGCCTTTTTGCCAGGGAACATCGTAGGCGCCCCACAGATCCTGCGGCTGGTAGCCGGCGATGAGCGCCGGCAAGAGATTCAACGCGGGGACGATGTCGAGCCGGCGTATCGCATTGCACGATCCCGATCCCGTTACGAGCGTGCAAACGGACGTGGTCTTCGGCGAGGTTGTCGAGTTTGCCGGGAGGAGGCGGCCGACGATCGGTATTGCCTCTGCGCCGATCGGAATTGCTTCCGCACCGATCGGTATTGCCTCGGCGGCAATCGGCCGCGCGCCGGCCGGAAGAATGGTGGTGGTTTGGCTCTGAGGCGTACTGCGGCCGGCGGTCTGTCCGGCAGCCGCTTGCTCCGCGGAGGGGACCATTCCGCCGCCGCCCGAGCACTCGGCGAGCGCCACCAGCAGCGATAGGGTTAGGATTCTCTTTGCGTCGTGCAGCAAATCGTTAGCGCGCATACAGGCCCTCAAGCAAGAGACCGCACCCCGCTCAAGTATCAGGGCAAGCGCGGCCTTGCCGCTTTAAAGTTTCCGTAAAGCCGGACCTTCTTTACAGAAACTACACAATACGGTGTTCGGTCACGATCTGCACCATCGCTTCGGCAACGTCGGGATCGAAATGCGTGCCACGGTTGCGGCGCAGCTCTTCGAGCCCGAAGGACGGGGCGAGCGGCGGACGATAAGGACGCCGGCCGATCATTGCATTGAAGCAGTCGGCCACGGTCACGATCCGGACCTCAATCGGGATCTGGGATGCCTCGAGCCGATCCGGATAGCCCGTACCGTCCAGCCGCTCGTGGTGCGAGCGCACCATCGGAATGAAGCGGGCGAGCGAGGGGATGTCGATAACGATCTCCGCTCCCTCGACGGGGTGGCGTTCGATCACGCGCCGTTCTTCTTCGGTCAGCCGTCTGGGCGCGTTCAACACCTCGTTCGGCGTCGCGATTTTCCCGATGTCGTGAAGAAGCCCGCCGCGCTGCACGAGCAGCGCGAGATCGTCGCCGAGTTTCAGCTTACGTGCGAGGCGGACACACCACAGTGAGACCGCCTGTGAATGTTCGGCCGTAAGGCGATCCTTCTCGTATAAACGCGCTATGAGATTGTTGATGGTCAAGTCGATATCGTCCAAGGACTCATCGAAAGACTCGATCGTCACGGCGCGCGGCTGATGAATTGCCCTGCCGATCGCGGAGGTCAAGGGTCGAAGGGTCGCGGAATCTTCCAGCCACCCTTCGCGCCTTCCGACGTCGATCAAGACGAGTGTCGCGCTTTCAATGATGCTCGGGAGATAGGCGAGCGCACCGTGACGCTCGAGTGTTGCGTCGAGCCACGTCTCGAGCGATGCCGTATCGTGTTCTTCGATTGCGGAAGCAATGCGCTCGCAAAGTTCGGCCACGACGATCTCGGCCGCAACGGTGCGGTGAGCAATGGGGCCGTCGCGCGCGAGCACGAGGCGCGCGACGTCGGCGCCCACGATTCGAACTTGGCGCGCAATCTCGAGCGTCATGCGGAAGGACTGTTTTGCAGCGCAACGCGCGACGGGAGCGACTCAAAAACGCGTGCGAAGCCGCCGAGCGAGCGCGCATGAAGCGCTTCCAACGCGACCGCGACGGCATGGTGATTCTCTGCACCGAGCGCGTAGTCGCAGAGAACGGCTACGGCTGTGCCGATCTCGCGAATGCGCTGAGGGACGTTCGCCTCGGCCGAGACGGCGTGCAAGAGACCCGTCGCTTCAGCGGCCCGACCAAGGAATGCCAGCGCGAGCGCGAGATACAACCGCGTTCTCGAGCGACGTTCCGGGGAATCGTCGCTCGTCTGCAGCGCCGATCGGGCTCGATCGATCGCGCGTGCGGCATCGTCGATTCGCATGCAGCCGACAGCATAGAGCGCAACCTCAGACCAGCGCAGCGCAACGCGCCCAGGCGTGGTTTGCTGCGCGGCGGTCGGCTCCAAGAGCCGGTACGCTCTTTCGAAATCACCTCGAGCGGCGGAGCGCATGGCATCACCGGGGAGAAAAGCTTGCTCGGACGCGAACGCGCCGAGATAGAGATCGAAGTCTTCGAGCGTTTCACCGATGCGCGCGATGGCGGCGGCGTTATTGCGTTCGATCTCGAGCTCGTACATGGTGGCGAGGCAGTAGAATTGAAACTGGATATTGCCGCTCTTGAGACAATTCTCCAGCAGCTGCTCGATGTGCCGTAACGCTGCATCGATGTTGCCGAGATTGAATTCAATTACGTACAAAATGCTATAGGCGCCGGCCGCCACGGTGTAGGCTGCCGACTGGCTTGCTATCGAGGCGGCGGCCGAGGCATGGGAGCGCGCGGCCTCATAGTCCTGCTGCATATGCAATACGTACGCAGCGCGCGTTAAGATGCGCGCGTGCAGTTCGGAATCGCCGATCGTCCGATCGAGTTCGATTGCCGCCTCGAGCGCGCGGCGCGCTTCCTCGGGTTGGTTCTCGAGTTGCAGCGCTTCCGCAAGTACGGACAGTATTCCGGCACGCAGCGACGGGGGAATGCCCGGATCATCGACATGCTTGCGCAGAAGGCCGACGCCGTCGATGCGTCGGCGGTGCAATAGATCGCATGCATAGAGATACTTTATTTCAATCATGCGCGCATCGTCGCTTTCGGACATCGCAATCGCCTGATTGAACCAGGCTTCCGCGGTATCATGGCGGCCAAGGCGCGACTCCACGATGGCGCGTAGCGCGACCACACGTGCCGGCAAGGCGATGCCGGCTTTATCGAGCCGTACGATCCCTGCTTCGACGAGGTCGAGTTCGCCGCGTTCGAGTAGTCCGATTCCATGCTCGTCGAGTACTTGTAACAGACCGGAAGCGGTGCCGCGAAGGCGGAGGCTCAAGATGTCGACGTGTCGTCCTTGCGCGAGGAGAGCCTCGACAACTCGCTGCTCGTCTCGTCCATGCAACGATGCGTCGCCTCCCCGGCTGCGCTCTTGCAACGCTTCGCGGAAGCGCTCGTGGAAGCGTAACGCGGGCGGCGTTTCGACGAAAAGGAACGGAGCACGGGAATGCAGGCCCTCGATTTGACCCGCGAGCGCCTCGCCGCCGAGCGCCAGGAGCAACTCGATGGCGAGATCGGGGAGTAGCGATGCCGGCAGCAGGTGCTGCAATTCGGCAGGCGCGCAATCCGCCAACGCATACTCGATGATGGGTTCGAATCCACGAACTTGGCCGTTGTACGGTTTGCGCGCCGCGCTCGTTTGGAGAAGAAACGCAACGCCCGTAGCCCATCCGTCGGTACGCGATAAAACGTCGAGCGCTTCGGCAGCACCAAAAGGCAACTGGCGTTCGTATGCGAGCTGTTCGATCTCGCCGGCCGTAAATGCCAACTCGTCGTCTTCGACGGGAAGACCCACGTGCGCGGACGCCAGCCAATTCGCAACCGGCAAATGGTCGCACGACCGGCACGCGATCATCCAGCGTAAGCGAGGCGCTCCGCGCTCGATGACCTGCGCAAGAAAAGACTGCACGAGCGCGCTTTCGGCGTGGTGTAAATTGTCCACTGCGATCGTGAGGTCGAGATCCTTGATGTGCTCGTGCAACCAGTGTGCCAACGCTGTCGCAGGATGCTCCGAGAGAAGCGCGCGCTCGTAGGCACTGGCAAAGGCAAGACGAAGGCCGGGCGCGTGCGCGGTGAGCGCCTCGGCAAAACCGGCGACAAACCGTGAGAGCGTTGCTTGTCCCGGCGCGACGTCGAAAACGACGTTGGGGCGCGGATCAGCGTGCAATGCGTCGCGCAACGCAAAACTCTTGCCGCAGCCCGCTACGCCGTGCAGTATCGTGATGGGGAACTGGGACGCCTTCAGTATTCGCGCCCTAACTCGCACTCGCTCCACGTATCCTGTATCGGCCTCTGTGCGCCGAAAAATCAAGAGCGGAAAGTCGTGCGACGTCCGGCTCGCACCTTTTCGGCGACGGCCGCCGGATTACGCTGCAGACTTGGCAAACGCGGTCGCGTGATCCGTGGCCCATTCGGCGAACGACCGGGCAGGCTTGCCGAGGACGCGCGCGGCGACGTCGGTCACGAAGGGCGGATCGACCGTCGCGCGCTGCCACGACGCGAGAATGCCTTCGAGCACCGGCGGCGGCAGGAATGAGAGTGTTTCACGCGCGATCTCGCGGTCGACTTCGTCGTAGACGAGCGTGCGGTGCGTGCTCGCTCCGATCGCGGCAAGCTGTTCTGCGGCGGTGATTGCAAGGGGTCCGGTGATCGTATAGGTTTGGCCCGCGTGGTCGCCGGTCGTCAGGCCGAGCACCGCGATTTCCGCGATGTCCCGTTCGTGAACCGGCGCGAACCGCGCGTTCGCAAAGGGCCAGCGGAGGGTGTCGCTCGTGCGCAGCTGCGGAAGCCACCAGCGGAGCGCGTTCGCTGCAAAGTATCCGGGGCGAATTACCGTCCACGCAGGCGCGGCTTGAATCGCGTTTTCGACGGCAATGTGCCGCTGCGCGATCGGATTCGTGCCGGATTGATCGATGCTCGCGAGGGCCGACGAGAGGAAGACGACACGGCCGACGTTCGGTGCAACGCGTCCGGCCGCGTTCTCCAAGCGCGAATCCATCGCCGGAAGCATGAGAAAGAGCGCGTCGGCGCCGTCGGACGCGCGAGCCAGTGTTTCCGGATCCGTGAAATCCCCACGGACGACGTCGAGGTCGCTTGGAAAGGCGGCGCGGTCGGGATTGCGCGCGAGCACGCGCACGTATGCGCCGGAGCGGGCGAGGATGCGTGCGACCTGGTTCCCGACGTTGCCGGTCGCCCCAGTAACGAGTATCATGCGTGAACTCTACAAGCTAAAGTGCACTTGAAGTCAAGGGGTTTGCGCGGTAGGATGCCGGCATGGACGAGTTGTTGAGCATCGGTGACATAGCGCAGCGCAGCGGAGTGGCGGCCTCCGCGCTGCGCTTTTACGAAGATCGCGGGCTGATTGCTTCCAAGCGTGCCCCCTCGGGACACCGGCTCTACCCGCGCTGGACGTTGCGTCAGGTTGCTTTCATCGTCTTTGCGCAACGCGTGGGATTCTCGCTCGACGAGATCGCGGGTGAGCTCGCGAAACTACCCGACGGTCGCGCGCCGGGAGCGCCCGATTGGTCCAAGCTCTCGGCGCTTTGGCTGACACGCATCGACGAGCGCATCGCCGAACTCAAACGTTTGCGCAAGGGGTTGACGGTCTGCATCGGGTGCGGCTGTTTGTCGCTGACGGCGTGCCGGTTCGCAAACCCGAACGACAAAATGGGCCGGGAAGGTCCCGGCCCACGTAACTGGGTTCGCAAAAAGTAGGCAGCATCGGCACGGATGCCGGCCCTCGGCCGCACTATTTTCTGACGGCTTGTTTCGCGATCTCGAGCAGCGAACCGAAAGCCGCGCGATCCTTGATCGCCAGCTCCGAGAGCGCTTTGCGGTTGAGCGTGACGCCCGACTTCTTCAAGCCGTTCATGAAGACCGAGTAGGTCATCCCCTCGCGGCGGACGGCTGCATTGATGCGGCTGATCCACAGCGAGCGAAAGTCGCGCTTGCGGACGCGGCGATCGCGAAACGCGTATGCCAGCGACTTGAGCAGCGCTTCGTTCGCGACCCGATAGTTGCGGCGGCGAGCCGCGCGAAAGCCCTTGGCGAGCTTCATCACCTTGCGGCGGTGTTTGAGCCCGTGTACACCACGTTTGACGCGTGCCATCTCTTCGAGCCCTCCTTATACCAAGTACGGGATCATCGGCGCGAGGCGCTTCAAATCGCCCTTGAACGTCGGTTGATCCTTACGGAAGTTGCGCTTGCGTTTGCGCGTCTTCTTGCTGAGAATATGGCCGCAGCCGCTAAACTGATGGCGATGCAGCACCTTGCCGGTCGCCGTCACTTTGACGCGCTTTGCGGTTCCACGATGGGTGCGAATCTTAGGCACTGGTAGGCTCCTTCTTTTCTTCCTTGTCCTTCGCGTGCTCTTTGTGCAGCGCGAACTTGGGCGGACCCGTCGGCGTCGTGCGGGGCGCCAAAATCATAAACATGTTCTTACCTTCGAGCCGCGGTTCGCGTTCGACCGTGGCCAGCGGCGCCATATCTTCGGCCATGCGGTCGAGTAACCGCCGGCCGAACGCCGTATACGTGATCTCGCGTCCGCGAAACATGATCGTGACCTTGATCTTGCTTCCGTCGAGCAAAAGCCGCTCGGTCATGCGCGCCTTCGTCTCGTAGTCGTGGGTCTCGATTTTCGGGCGCAGCTTGACCTCGCGGAGTTCGAAGTTGCGCTGTTTCTTGCGGGCGTCTTTATCTTTTTTCGACTGCTCGTATTTCAGGCGGCCGTAGTCGCCGATTTTGACGACCGGCGGTTGTGCGTTGGGCGAGATCTCGATCAGATCCAGCCCCGCAGTCCGGGCACGCGCGAGCGCGTCCTCGGTCGGCAAAATGCCGAGCTGCTCGCCGTTTTCGTCGATCACGCGGACCTGCCGAATACGGATTTGCTCGTTGACTCGCAGCGGTCGGGCTATGGCGTTTTCCCTTTCACGAGAGAACAAAAAATGGCGTTGCCGAAGCAACCCCACGCGCGGAACCTACCGACGGCCCCTCGAGTAGTAACCGGATCGCCCGCAGGCATCCGGTGAGCTCTTGGGGCATGCCCCAAGCGCTTCTTCGGCCTGCGCAGAATACCACGGCTCCCGCGGGGGTGTCAACGTCGCGCAGCAGCTGGCTAGGTGATAAACTAGCTGCATGAAATCCGTCGGAATTTTTGATGCCAAGACGCGCCTCTCGGAGCTCGTCGCAGAGGCGGAGAAGGGTGAGCGGATCACCATCACCCGGAACGGCATCCCTGCCGCGGTACTCATCCCGGTGGAGGCCGAGGAGGCGCGATTGCAGCGTGCCCGGAGAATTTATGCGTCCATTAGGCGGCGCGCGGAGGAAGTCGCGCAACGCAACGGCGGGGGCATCCCCTGGGAAGAGGTCAAGGCCTGGATCGACGAGGGTCGCCCATGATCGTCGTAGACGCCTCGATTGCGGTTGACTGGTATACCGATCCCACTGCCGCGGTACCGAATGCCGCGTTCTATGAGGCGATCGTGAGCGGAGCGGCTGTGCCGGGAAATTTCCACGGCGAGGCGGTGCAGGCGTTGCTGCGCGCCGTGCGGACAGGCCGTATGCGAGAGGTCGAGATGGAAGCCAACGTTGCGGACCTCGACGGACTGGAATTCGAGGTGGAGTTCCCTCCCCTGGGGATGGTCGCTCATATCGCGCAAAAGCACGAACTGAGCGCATACGACGCTGCCTATATTGCGGTCGCGAAATTCCGCGGAATCAAACTCATCACACGCGATGCGAAGCTCGCGAAAGCTGCGAAGGCGGAGGGCTGTTTATGGACGCCGCCGCCCCCGGAGGAAGTCGAGAAGAAGTTTAGTTTGCTTCTAGCGGGCTAGCGCGAGCATCGCGTGCTTTATGTGCGTCAGTTCGGAGGGCGTGAAGTTATTGTTGCCGATGATCACGTCTTCGCCGCCAACTCTCCACCGGATCGGTGACCCGAACGCAGGGACACCTAGCGCGGGCATGCGTAGCCTAATCTTGCCCGCTGGACTCGTCGACGATTCGGAGACGCTGCTTGGATTCGCGAGCAGGATGAACGTGGGGTGACGAGACGCACGCCGCGCGCCCGGAAGAGCGTAGCCGAGAACGATAGCGCCTGGTCCGGCTCTAAAAACGGAGCTCAATCGCGAGCCCGGCGGTAGACCGGCAGGCAGGACGACCGGGAAGTCGGCGCTTCGCGCGGCCGCGAGCGCGTCTGCAGTCGATGCGTTCCGGAACTTGGCCGTCATCCGGTCCGCCGTGACCAGTACTGCGCCGGAATGGGCGAAGGTAACGTGCGTCTCGTGCCACGCGGCAGCACCAGCGGCGATCGCCGCGAGCGACGCGGCGCCGAGCAGTGCCGCAATCCAGCTTCTCCGGAGCGACCTCCCCTTCGCAGCGGCAGGGCGTTGTGCCGCATCGCGTATGGCATCGAGCGGAACCGCCGGGACGACGATGTGTTCGCGCGCGTCGTGGCACCTCGCGGAGAGTTCAGATTCCATTCGGTTGTACCTCGCGATCCGAGCGTAATGTATCGGGGTCCTCGGCTAGCAGCGGTCGTAAGCGCCGCTTGGCGATCATGAGCCGGAAGCGTACCGTGCCCTCGGGTGCGCACAATATCGACGCGATCTCGCGGCTGGTGAGGCCTTCGAAGTAATGGAGCACCACGACATCGCGCAATGTGCGCGGTAGCGCGGCAAGAGCACGCCAAATATCAATCGTGTCGCTACAATCGGCGTCGCTCGCCGGTTCGGCGACGATCGGCTCGCCGCGAGCGCGCCGCCGTTTGAGCTCCGACGCCCGGCGAACCACGATCCGGTAGAACCAGACGCGAAACGCCGCCGCGCTGCGCAGCGACGAGATCGTGCGATAAGCAACAACGCAGGCCTCTTGCGCGACGTCTTCGGCGCCCGTTCGTTCGCCGAGGATCGCATAGGCCAGCCGATAGGCGTCGGGCCATATCGCTTCGATCAGCCGCTCGATTTCCACCGGTCCGCCGCGCTGGGCGCCCTCGATAAGGTCGTGCGGAGGGATGCTCCTCATGCTTCTATAGAGCGCGCGACGAGCCTAAACTGTTTGCTCGGCGGTTTACAGATAGCCGCTGGCGCGGGTCGCGCCTTTGCGCTCGAGTTCGAGCTGGCGCAGTTCGACGCGGCGAATCTTTCCCGAGCGCGTCTTCGGCAATTCCTTGACGAATTCGATCTCGCGCGGATATTTGTAGGGTGCGGTGACGCGTTTGCAGTGTTCCTGCAGCTCGCGAACGAGCGCGTCGTTTCCGTCGTGTCCGGCGCGAAGCACGACGAACGCCTTCACGATGTTGCCGCGATCCGGGTCGGGGCTGCCCACGACCGCCGACTCCGCCACCGCCGGATGTTCGAGCAGCGCGCTCTCCACCTCGAACGGTCCGATGCGATACGCACCCGAGCTGATCACGTCGTCGGCACGTCCGACGAACCAGAAATAACCGTCGTCGTCGACGTATGCGCGATCGCCGGTCAGATAGAATCCGTTGCGATAGCACTTCGCGGTCTCTTCGGGATTCTTCAGATAGCCTTTGAAAAGCGAGGGCGGTGTGCCGCGCAGCGCGATGTCGCCGGTCTCGTCCGTTTTACATTCGCGGCCGTCTTCGTCGATCACCGTCACGTCGTGACCGGGCGTCGGACGGCCCATCGATCCGGGACGCACGCGATCGCCGTACAGATTGGCGACCAGAAGCGTGTTCTCGGTCTGACCGTAGCCGTCGAGAATCTCCAGACCAAATGCATCCTTCCAGCGCGCGATCACTTCGGGGTTGAGCGGTTCGCCGGCGCTCACGCAGTGACGCAGTTTCGGCAGCTTCCATCGCGAGCCCAGATCGGCGAGCTTTGCTTCGAGGCGGTATTCGGTCGGCGCCTGACAGAGGATCGTCACGTCGAGCGACTGCAGAAGATCCATCCGCACCGGCGGATCGAATGCTCCTTCGTGCAACACGATCGTACTGCCGTGCGACCACGGCCCGAGCAGCACGTTCCATAGCGACTTCGCCCAACCGGTCGAGGCGGTGCACCACACCAGATCCGCCGGCGTGCAATCGAGCCAGAACTGCGCCTGCATGCGCTTGGCATAGGTGTACGCGTGATCGTGAATGACACCCTTGGGATCCTTGGTCGTTCCGCTGGTGTAGACGATGTAGGCCCACTCATCGGCGCGCGTTTCCACGCCGGCAAAGGGTTTCGACCCGGCAGCAAGCGCGTCGAGATCGAGCCATCCGTCGACCGCGCCGCGCACGACGAATCCGGTTCGCACCGTCGCCGCCGCGTCGCGCGCGCCCTGTAGTTCGGTGAGATTCGCCGCGTCGCCGATCATGGCGACGGCCTCGGCGTGATTGGCGCGAAACGTCCAATCTTTTGCGCGCAGTTGCTCCGGCCCGGGAATGGAAACGGCACCGAGCCGGTCGAGCGCGAGCATCGTGAAGATCCATTGCGGAATCTTGGGCAGCGCCACGATCACGCGTCCGCCGCGCTCGACGCCGCGATCGAGCAGTGCGGCGGCGTAACGCTGCGATTGCTCCGCGATTTCCGCGAAGGAATACCAGCGTTTCGCACCTTCGGCAGAGATGAAGAGCAGCCCCGGCCGGTTCCCGAGTGCGAGCCGGTCGATCACGTCCCGCGCAAAGTTGAAGCTCTCCGGAACGGCCCAACGAAACGATGCGCGCGGATCAGCCATGTGCCTTACACCGTGCGGACTGCTTCGCGGTAGTTGGTGAGCAAGAAATCGATCGCGGCGTCGTCGATCACCAGCGGCGGTGCGATGCGCAGCACGTTCTCCTGCGTATCCTTGGCTGCGATGCCGCGCTCGAGCAGCGCTTCGACCAATTTCTTCGCCGGTATCGTGAGCTCGATTCCGATCAGCAGGCCGCGCCCGCGCACCTCCTTGATCGCCGGAGAGGCGGCGGCGCGAATCCCTTGCAGCACCTTCGCGCCGGCATAGCGTGCGCGCGAAGCGAGCTTTTCGTCGACGATGACGTCGAGCGCGGCTTCGCCGATTGCGCACGCCAGCGGATTGCCGCCGAACGTGCTGCCGTGATCGCCGGGTCTGAACAGCGACATGATCGTTTTGTTCGCGAGCACCGCCGAGATCGGATAGTAGCCGCCGCCGAGCGCCTTCCCGAGAATGAGCAAGTCGGGTTTGATATTGTCGAAGTCGCAGGCGAACAGATCGCCGGTGCGACCCAGGCCGGTTTGAATCTCGTCGGCGGCAAAGAGCACCTTGTGCTCGCGGCAGAGGGCCCACGCGCGCTTGAGAAAGCCCTCGCGCGGAACGATGACGCCGCCCTCCCCTTGGATCGGTTCGATGAGAATCGCGCACGTATTCGGGGTGATCGCGCGTTCGAGCGCTTCGGCGTTGCCGTACTCCACGAATACGAATCCCGGCGTAAACGGCCCGAAGTGCCGGCGGTAGCCGGGATTGGTGCTGGCGCTGATCGCGGTCATCGTGCGGCCGTGAAAATTGTTAGCGAAAACGATG
Source organism: Candidatus Baltobacteraceae bacterium (assembly GCA_035502855.1). Classification (NCBI taxonomy): domain Bacteria; kingdom Bacillati; phylum Vulcanimicrobiota; class Vulcanimicrobiia; order Vulcanimicrobiales; family Vulcanimicrobiaceae; species Vulcanimicrobiaceae bacterium. The sequence goes on along the minus strand of DATJTX010000023.1, from coordinate 110,932 downwards.
ACCTCGGCAGCGTCGTCGGGGATGCCCTTCTGCTCGTAGCCCCAACGGCGCGCGAGTTTGATCGCCGTTTCGACGGCTTCGACGCCGGTATTCATCAGCAGCGCGCGATCGAAGCCGGTCAAGGCGGTGAGCTTCTTCAAAAAGCGTCCCATGCGCGCGTTGCGCAAGGCGCGTGAGGTCAAGGAGAGTTTCGACGCCTGCGCAACCACGGCAGCGTAGATTCGCGGATGGCAGTGACCTTGGTTCACGGCCGAATACGCGCTGATACAATCGAGGTAGCGCTTCCCGTCGACGTCGTACAGCCACACGCCCTCGGCGTGCTCGACCACCAAGTCGAGCGGGCTGTAGTTTTGAGCGCCGTATTTCTCGTCGAGATCGACGTACGATTGCGTTGCCTCGGAATTGGTGCGCATGATAGTGGTACACTTTTCTGCAATGCACCGGATATCCGCTCCGACACTCGAGGCAATCGAACGATTGCGCTCCCGCGACCACGATCGCGTGAGCGATGCAGGGCGTACGAAGCTCCTGCTCTATGACGAGGTGCGGCCGCTGGCGGTCGTGCTCTTTCACGGGCTCTCGGCAAGTCCGACGCAATTTACGCGTTTCGCCGACGAATTGTATGCGCGCGGCGCAAACGTCATCGTGCCGCGCCTGCCTCGCCACGGACATCGCGATCGCTTGAGCCCCGCGCTCGCGCGACTGAAAGCCGACGACCTGCGGGACATTGCGCGCGAAAGCGCCGAACTCGCGCAAGGTTTGGGCGAGCGCGTCGTCGTCGCCGGCTTTTCGCTCGGCGGTCTACTGGCGACCTGGGTTGCGCAGCGCTATCCGGTCGATCGCGCCGTCGCCATCGCCCCCTTTTTCGGCATGTGGTGGCTGCCGACGATCCTCACCGCGCCGTTCGCCGAGATTTTACTGAAATTGCCCAATATTTTCGCCTGGTGGAACCCGCTGGTGCGCGAGCGCCAGCAGCCCGAGCACGGCTATCCGCGCTATGCGTCGCACGCGATCGCAGAATCGCTCCGGGTGGCCGGCGAGGTCTTTGCGCACGCCGATGAAGCGTTCGCGGCGCACGAACTGATTCTGGTGACGAATGCCGCGGAAACCGGCGTGAACAACCGCGCCGTCCGCCGTTTGCGAGCTCGGCTGCGCGCGCCGAAAACCGGAAGGCTCGAGCACGTCGTGCTGCGCGGAATTCCGCCCTCCCACGACATCATCGAGCCGCTCCGCCATCGCGATGTCGCGAGCCGGGTCCTCCCCGAATTGCTTGATATACTTACCAGATCGCTTGGTAAATGCTAGCGGGGTACGCTCTCCACGCCCGATAATTCCTTCAGATGGTCGCTTCAACCGCCACTCGCGTAATCCATCACTACATCGACGGCGCCCCGGTCGACGCGCCGGCGGCTCGCTACGGCGACGTCTTCGATCCGGCTCGCGGCCGCGTGCAGGCTCGCGTCGCCTTTGCGGATGCGGCGCTCGTCGACCGCGCGGTGCATGCCGCCGTGGCCGCGTTCCCGGGCTGGCGCGACACTCCGCTCGGCAAACGCGCCGAAACGCTCTTTGCGTTCCGCGAACTCCTTCGTGCGAACACGCAGCGCTTCGCGCAGATCGTCTCCTCCGAGCACGGCAAGATCGTCACCGACGCCGCGGGCGAAGTCGCGCGCGCACTCGAGGTCGTGGATTACGCCTGCGCGCTCACCCAGATGACGAAGGGCGAATTCAGCGAAAGCGTTTCGCGCAACGTCGATACGTATTCGATCCGTCAGCCGCTCGGCGTGTGCGCCGGCATCACGCCGTTCAACTTCCCGATGATGGTGCCGGCGTGGATGTTTGCGATTGCGATCGCCTGCGGCAACGCCTTCGTGCTCAAACCCTCCGAGCGCGATCCCTCCGCGGCAAATCTGGTCGCGGAGCTGTGGACGCAAGCCGGCCTGCCCAACGGCGTGTTCAACGTCGTGCACGGCGACAAGGTCGCGGTCGACGCGATCCTCGCGCATCCGCAGATCGCCGCCGTCAGCTTCGTCGGCAGCACGCCGATCGCGCGCTACGTCTATACGACGGCCGCCGCGAACGGCAAGCGCGTGCAGGCGCTGGGCGGAGCGAAGAATCATCTCGTCGTGATGCCGGACGCCGATATGGACGCGGCTGCGGATGCACTGGTCTCCGCTGCGTACGGCTCGGCCGGCCAGCGCTGCATGGCGATCTCGGCCAGCGTCACCGTCGGCGACGCGCACGAAGCGCTCTTGCCGAAGATTCGCGAACGCATCGCGCGACTGAAAGTGGGACCGGGCGAAGACGCGAGCAACGACATGGGGCCGGTCGTCAACGAACAAGCGCGCGAGCGAATCGTCGACTACATCGCGCAGGGCGATCGTGCCGGCGCGAGTTTGGTCGAAGACGGACGCGCGCTGCGGGTGAGCGGCTGCGAGGACGGCTTCTGGATTGGGCCAACGCTCTTCGATCGCGTCACGCCCGAGATGACGATCTACACCGACGAGATCTTCGGGCCGGTGCTGGTCAACGTGCGCGCGCAGAATTTGGACGAAGCGCTCGAGTTGATCAACCGCAACCCGTTCGGCAACGGCACCTCGATTTTTACGCGTGACGGCGGGGCGGCGCACAAATTTCAACGTGAGGTTCAGGTCGGTATGGTCGGCGTCAATGTGCCAATCCCCGTGCCGGTCGGCTACTACAGCTTCGGCGGATGGAAAGCTTCGCTCTTCGGCGATCTGCACATCTACGGCGAAGACGGCTTCCGCTTCTATACGCGCGGCAAGGTCGTGACCGCGCGTTGGGACGAGAGCAACGCCGGCCTCAACCTCGGCTTCCCCACGCACAAGTGACCTGCAGCAGATGCACGATCTCGGCGCCTCGATCCACAAACCGCTCACCGACTTGGAGGTCAAGCTCGAAGCGAACCGCTGCCTCTATTGTTACGATGCGCCGTGCATGAACGCGTGCCCGACGCACATCGACGTCGCCTCGTTCATCGCCAAGATCGCGCAGGGAAACCTGCGCGGCAGCGCGCGCGATATTCTCAGCGCGAATCCGATGGGCGCGAGCTGCGCCCGCGTTTGCCCGACCAGCGAGCTCTGCGAGGGCGCATGCGTGTATACGAAAGACGATTCGCCGATCCGCATCGGCGATCTGCAACGCTACGCCCTCGATGTGCTGATGCGCAGCGGCGAGCAGCTCTTCACGCCGGGCGAGCCGACGGGCAAGCACGTGGCGATCGTCGGCGGCGGCCCGGCCGGCCTCTCGGCCGCACGCGATCTGCGGCTCGCTGGGCATGCGGTCACGATCTTCGAGGCGCGCGAAATGCTGGGCGGCCTCAATACGTTCGGCATCGTGCCGTTTCGTCTCTCGAACGAGGTTGCGCTGTGGGAGGCACAGCAAATCGTGGAGTTGGGCGTGCACGTGCGCTGCGGTACGCGTGTCGGTCCCGATGTCGCGGTCGAGTCGCTGTTGACCGAGTACGACGCGGTGATTTTGGCCGTCGGCATGGGCAGCGTGCCTGCACTCGGCATCGAGGGTGAAGAGCTCGCGTGGGACGCGCTCGATTTCATCGAGCGCGCGAAGCTCGGAGGCGAGGTCGAGGCGCTCGGCGATCACGTGGCGGTGATCGGCGCCGGCAATACCGCGATCGACGCCCTTACCTGTGCCAAGCGGCTCGGTGCGAAGCGCGTGACGATGTTCTACCGGCGCGGCGAGGAGCACATGACCGCGTACGATTTCGAATACGAATTCGCCAAAGCGGAGGGCATCGAGTTTCGCTTCTACTGTACGCCGTTACGGATCACCGGTTCGAATGGACGCGCCGATTCGGTGACGTTCGTGCGCACCGAGTTGCGAGCCGGACGGCTGACGACGGTCGACGACGTCGAGTTCACCGAACCGGTGACGGTGGTGATCAGTGCGATCGGTCAGTCGCGTTTGGAAGCGACGCTGCGCGCCTTCGGCATCCAGACCGACGGCGGCGTGGTGCGCGTCGACGATGCGCTGCGCACGACGCGGGCCGGCGTCTTTGCCGCAGGCGACTGCACCTATTCCAAGGGCGTGCGCGAAGCGATGGTGGTCGAAGCCGCCGAACAGGGGAAGCTCGCGGCGCGCAGCGTCGATCGCTACCTGCGCGAAAAGGCGGCGTAGCGATGGCCGATCTGCGCAGTACGCTTGCCGGGATTCGAAGCCCGAATCCGTTCTGGCTTGCCTCGGCGCCGCCGACGAACAGCGGGTATCAGGTGATGCGCGCGTTCGAAGCCGGCTGGGGCGGCGTGGTCTGGAAGACGCTCGGAGATCCGATCGTCAACGTCACCTCGCGCTTTGCCGGCCTCGACTACAAGCAGAACAAGATGATCGCGATGAACAACATCGAGCTCATCACCGATCGCCCGTTGGATGAAAATCTGCGTGAGATCCGTCAGTGCAAGACGGCTTTCCCGGATCGTGCGATCGTCGTTTCGCTGATGGAAGCCTGCGAGCAGCATGCTTGGCACGAACTGGTCAAGCGGGCACAAGAAGAAGACATCGACGGCTTCGAGCTCAACTTCGGCTGTCCGCACGGGATGAGCGAACGCGGCATGGGTGCCGCCGTCGGACAGCATCCCGATCTGATCGAGGCGGTGACCGCCTGGGTCAAAGAGGTGGCGCGCGTTCCGGTGATCGTCAAGCTGACGCCCAACATCACCGACGTGCGCGTGCCCGCGCGCGCGGCGGCGGCGGGCGGGGCCGACGCGGTCAGCATGATCAACACGATCAACAGTCTGATGGGCGTCGATATCGATTCCTGGAATCCGGTTCCTCACGTCGACGGCAAGAGTTCGCACGGCGGCTATTGCGGGCCGGCGGTCAAGCCGATCGCGCTCAACATGGTCAACGAATGCGCCCGTGATCCGCAAGTGAACCTGCCGATATCGGGGATCGGCGGTGTGGAGTTCTGGCAGGACGCGGTCGAGTTCTTGCTGCTCGGCGCGAGCAACGTGCAGGTATGCACGGCGGTGATGCACCACGGCTTTCGCATCATCGAGCAGCTCTGCGACGGGCTGAACACCTATCTCGACGATCGCGGGCTCGCGAGCGTCGAACAGCTCGTGGGCGCGGCCAAGAACCGCATCACGACCTGGGAGAATCTCAACCTCAACTATGCGATCGTTGCGCAGATCGATCAAGACACGTGCATCCATTGCAGCAAATGCTACATTGCCTGCGAGGACGCAGCGCACCAGTGCATCGATCGCACCGTCGTCGACGGCACCGCGATCCTCACCGTCGATCAAGATCACTGCGTCGGCTGTAACCTCTGCATGATGGTCTGCCCGGTCGACGAGTGCATTACGATGGTGCGCGTCGAAAACGGCCTCCCGCCGGAAACCTGGAAGGAACGCAGCAGCAAGATCGGCGCCGCTTTGTCATCCTGAGCTGTCGTCATCCTGAGCTGTTGTCATCCTGAGCTGTTGTCATCCTGAGCTTGTCGAAGGACGAAGGACGAAGGAGAATCTTTGGGAACGGTCATCCGCGGCGGTACCGTCGTAACCGCCACCGATACGCAGCGTGCGGACGTCCTCATCGAGGGCGAGCGCATCACCATGCTCGCCGAATCGATCCCGAGCGGCGGTCATGAGGTGATCGACGCGAGCGGCGCCTACGTTTTTCCGGGCGGCGTCGATCCGCACACGCATCTCGACATGCCGTTCGGCGGAACGATCACGGCCGACGATTTCGAGAGCGGCACGCGCGCGGCACTGCTGGGCGGGACGACGACGGTCGTCGATTTCGCGCTGCATACCCGCGGCGATTCGCTCCACAATGCTCTGAAGACGTGGCATGGCAAGGCCGGCGGCAAGGCGTGCGGCGACTACGCGTTTCATCTCACGATCGCGGACGGCCGAGACGAGACGATGAACGAGATTTCCAAAATCATCAACGAGCAGGGCGTGAACTCGTTCAAGGTGTTCATGGCGTACAAGCACGTGCTCTACGTCGACGACGAGACGATCTTCAAAACGTTGCAAGCCTGCCGTGATGCCGGCGGCCTCGTACAGGTGCACGCCGAGAACGGCGATGTGATCGAGGTGATCACGAAGCAGGCGTTGGCCGAAGGCAAGACCGATCCGGTCTGGCACGCGCGCACCCGCCCGGTCGAATGCGAAGGCGAGGCGACGCATCGCGCGATTCGCTTGGCCGAGATCGCCGGCGCGCCGCTCTACGTCGTTCACGTCTCGAGCGCCATGGCGGCCGACATGATTAGCGACGGGCGCAAGCGCGGCCTGCCGATCTACGGCGAGACGTGTCCGCAATACCTCGTATGCGACACCGAGGATTATTTGCGTCCGGATTTCGAGGGCGCGAAGTACGTGCTCTCGCCGCCGATTCGCGATAAGTGGAATCAAAGCGTATTGCTGCGCAAGCTCAAGAACCTCGAGTTGCATGCCTTCGGCTCCGACCACTGCAGCTTCAACCTCTGCGGTCAAAAGGACCTCGGCCGTCACGACTTCTCGAAGATTCCCAACGGCGCGCCGACGATCGAGGACCGTCTCGCAATCCTCTATCATGTCGGCGTCAACGGCGGCGTGATCAGCCCGAATCAGTTCGTCGCGCTCGGCTCGACCAATCCCGCCAAGCTCTTCGGGCTCTTCCCGCGCAAGGGTGCGATCGCGGTGGGCAGCGACGCCGACGTCGTGGTGTGGGATCCGAGCGCCGAGCGCACGATCTCGGCCAAGACCCATCACATGAAGGTCGACAACAGCGTCTTCGAGGGCATGCGGGTGAAGGGCCGTCCGCGCTACGTGTTCTCGCGCGGGCTCAAGGTCGCGCAAAACGACGAATTTACCGGCCGCAAGGGCCACGGAAGATTCGTACCGAGCGAAAAATTCTATCCGGTGGCGGTGTAAGGAGCGTTCGTGGATTCGAGAATTACGATCGGTCTGATTCAGGCTCGTAACGATGTCGACGGCAGCGAGCCGGTCGAGCGGCACAAGAAGGCAGCGATCGACAAACACGTGCGCCTGATCCGCGAGGCCAAGCAGCGCGGCGCGCAGATCGTCTGCCTGCAAGAGATCTTTTACGGTCCGTACTTTTGTACCGAGCAGACGACGAAGTGGTACGATGCCGTCGAACCCATTCCCGACGGGCCCACGACGCAGCTCATGTGCGCCCTCGCTAGGGAATTGGGTATCGTGCTGGTCGTACCGATCTACGAAGAAGAATTCTCCGGCGTCTACTACAACACGGCGGCGGTGATCGACGCAGGCGGTGAATATCTTGGTAAATACCGCAAGCATCACATCCCGCAGGTGCAGGCGGGACCGGCGGGCTGCGGGTTTTGGGAGAAATATTATTTCAGGCCGGGAAATCTCGGCTATCCGGTCTTCGAGACGGCCTTTGCGAAGGTCGGCGTCTACATCTGTTACGACCGGCATTTTCCGGAAGGCGCGCGCGCGCTCGGGTTGGGCGGTGCGGAGATCGTCTTCAATCCGTCGGCGACGGTGGCCGGCCTCTCCGAGTATCTTTGGAAGCTCGAGCAGCCCGCGCACGCGGTGGCAAATGGATATTACGTCGGCGCGATCAACCGCGTCGGCGTCGAGGCGCCCTGGAACATGGGCGAGTTCTACGGGCAGTCGTATCTGGTCGATCCGCGCGGTGAATTCGTTGCGATGGGGAGCCGCGACCGCGACGAGGTCGTGATCGGCGTCATGGATCGGGAGGTGATCCGGACGGTGCGCAACACCTGGCAATTTTTCCGCGACCGCCGTCCCGATAGCTACGAAGCGCTGGTGGCCGAGTAGTGCCCTGCGTTAGGGGCCGCTAGTGCCGTTCACGCAAGAACGCGACGGCGACGTCGTGGTGCTCACGCCTGCGGCGCAGGCGCAGCTCGAACGTAACCACACGATGTGGAACGAGGATCTGCGTCCGTGTACGCTGGCCGAACACTCGTGGCCGGGAACGAAGTTCGCGTCGCTGTGGATCGGCATGTGTCTGTGTTTGCCGACGTACTCGCTGGCCAGCGGGATGATCGCGCTCGGCATGAATTGGTGGGAGTCGGTGCTCACGATCTTGACCGGCTCGACGATCGTCATGAGCGCGATTTTGCTCGTCTCGCACGCCGGTACGAAGTTCGGCATTCCCTACCCGGTGTTTGCGCGGCTCTGGTTCGGAACGCGCGGCGCACATCTGCCCGCGCTTGCCCGCGCGGTGATCGCCGCCGGCTGGTTCGGCATCAACTCGTGGTTCGGCGGCGAGGCGCTCGACGCGATTCTCTCCCGTATCGTGCCGCCGTGGAGCGGCATCGGCGCGCATCTGGCGCTCGCGTTCGCGATCTTCTGGGCGATCAATGTGCTGATCGCGATGCGTGGGCCGCAAGCGATCGGGCGTCTTGCGCAGCTCTCCGCACCGGCGCTGGCGCTCGGCGCGATCGCGCTGCTGGTCTGGGCGCTTCGGCGCGAAGGAGGCTTCGGGCCGATGCTCGCCGCGCCGGCCACGATCCACGGTGCCGCATTTTGGGCCGCGTTCTATCCCTCGGTCGTCGGTGTAATCGCGTTTTGGGCGACGCTTGCGCTCAACATCCCCGACTACACGCGGTACGCGCGCACGCAGCGCGGTCAGATGCTCGGGCAGGCGCTCTCGATGCCGATCACGATGGCGGCATTTTCCTTCGTGGGCATCGCGGTAACGTCGACGACCGTGCTGCTCTTCGGGAAAGCACTGTGGAACCCGGTCGAATTGATCGTGACCTTCCCGACGCCGGTGGTGATCGTCGCCGGCATCTTGGTCATCCTCTCGTCGGTGACGATCAACGTCGGCGCGAACGTGATGGCGCCCGCGCGCGCGTTCCAGAATCTCTGGCCGCAGCGCATCGGCTTTGCGACCGGCGCGGTGCTGACCGGCATCCTGAGCCTGGCGATGCAGCCGTGGTACGTGCTCTCGACCTTCGCCACGTATATTTTCACGTGGCTGGGGACCTACGGCGCGATGCTCGGCTCGTTCGATGGAATTGCGATCGCCGATTATTGGTTGGTTCGCAAAGCGCGGCTCGATCTGGCGCAACTCTACACGCCCGGCGGCCGCTACTCGTATGCCGGCGGCATCAACCCGCGCGCTCTGGTCGCGGTTCTCGTCGGCTGGGGGCTGGCGCTGCTCGGATTTTTCGTGCCGCCGCTGCACTTTCTGTGGAGCGGCGGCTGGATCTTCAGCTTGCTCGGCGGCCTCGTCGCGTACTGGCTGTTGATGCGCACGGAGGCTTCCGTGCTTTCCGAAGCGGAATACGATGCGATAACTGACGGCGAGAGCTCGCACGAGGTGGAACAGCATGGATACGGCTACCAAAAAGTCTAACGCGGAGCGCGCCAAGGCGCATCTCTTCGCCGCCCAGCAGACGTATTACGAGGAACCGCTCACGCTGGTGGACGGCGAGGGAACGCATCTGCGCGACGACCGCGGGCGCGAATATCTCGACGCCTTTGCCGGGATTGCGACCAATACGCTCGGCTACGGCGATACCGAAGTGGCGCAAGCCGTTGCCGATCAGGCGAAGAAGTTGATTCACGCCTCGACGCTCTATCTCACCGAGCAGCAACTCGATTTCGCCGAGAAGATCGCCGCGATCGCGCCGCCGGGCATGACCAAATCGTTCGTGAGCAACTCCGGTTCGGAAGCGAACGAAACCGCGGCACTGGTCGCCCGAACGGCGAAGAACTCGGCGGACTTTCTCGCGCTCGAACACGCCTATCACGGACGTACCGTCTTTACGGTCGCGCTGACCGGGCTCTCGAATTGGCGCAACTACGGTCCCCAAATGCCGCACGTTGCGTTCGTACCGAATCCGTACTGCTATCGCTGTCCGCTCAACCTAACCTATCCTTCGTGCGAGATCGCCTGCGCCCGCTCGGCGAAGCGCGTGATCGAAACGGCGACGAACGGTGCACCGGCGGCGATGATCACCGAAACGATCGAAGGGGTCGCGGGCATCGTCACGCCGCCGCCCGAATATTACAAAGTGCTCAAAGAGACGCTCGAACCGTTCGGCACGCTGCTGATCGCCGACGAAGTACAGGCCGGATGGGGGCGTTTGGGTGACGGGATCTTCGGCATGGTGTCGAGTTACGGCGTCGTGCCGGACATCATCACGTCGGCGAAGGGCCTGGCCAGCGGGTTGCCGATCGGCATCACGATCACGCGCCCGGAGTTGGCGGATGCGTTCAAAGGGCCGCACATCAACACGTTCGGCGGCAATCCGCTCTCGACGCGCGCCGCGAGCGTGACGCTCGAGATGATCGAGAAGAAACATCTCGTCGCCAACGCCAAGCGTCAGGGCGACGCGCTGCTGGCGGGACTGCGCGATCTTCAGAAGCGCTTCCCGATCATCGGGGAGGTGCGCGGGCGCGGGTTGATGATCGGCGTCGAGCTGGTCAAGGACGCCAAGAGCAAAGCCTACGACGCGGTCGCGACGAATCGCATGCTCGAAGCGATGCGCGAGCGCGGCGTGCTGATCGGCAAAGGCGGGCGGTTCGGCAACGTGCTGCGCATCCAGCCGCCGCTGATCTTCAGCAGCGACGACGTCGCGGAGTTTTTGAAGTCGTTCGAATCCTCGCTGAAGACCCTCGGCTGATGCGGGTCAAGCCGCTCGCCCGAATTCTCGCGGAAGGTTCCGACCACGAACACGGGCTGAAACGCTCGCTTGGACCGTGGGCGCTGACGGCAATGGGAATCGGCGCGATCATCGGCACCGGAATCTTCGTCTTGACCGGCGTGGCATCCGCGACGCGCGCCGGCCCCTCGCTCACGATCTCGTTCGTGCTCGCCGGCATCGTGAGCGCACTTGCCGCATTGTGTTATGCCGAGGTGTCGAGCAAGATCCCGATCTCCGGCAGCGCGTACACGTACACGTACGCGACGATGGGTGAGTTTCTCGCCTGGATCGTCGGCTGGGGGTTGGTTTTCGAGTACGCGCTCGGCGCGGCCACCGTCAGCGTCGGCTGGTCGGGCTATTTCACGTTCATTTTGCACACGCTCTTCAACCTGAACATCCCGCAGATGTGGCAGCACAGCCATTGGGACGCTATGCCTGGGATCGCGAATCTGCCGGCCGCCGCGATCATCTTGCTGATCACCGCGCTGCTGGTTCGCGGCACGAAGGAATCCGGTACCGTCAACGCGGTGATCGTGACGATCAAGGTTCTCGTCGTGCTGTTCTTCATCGTGATCGGCGTGCAGCACATCAACCCGGCAAACTACCATCTGCCGCCGGGACCGCAAAGCGGGCTTGGCGGTTACTTTCCGTTCGGCTGGGCCGGCACGTTGGGCGGTGCGGCGTTCATGTTCTTCGCCTACATCGGCTTCGACGCGGTGTCGACGACGGCCGAAGAAGCGCGCAACCCGGCCCGGGATCTGCCGTTCGGCATCATCATGAGCCTGGTGATCTGCACGGTTCTGTACATCGTCGTCGCGGCGATTCTCGACGGTATGGTGCCGTTCTATACGCTCAACGTCGCCTTCCCGGTCGCATTCGCGGCCGATTCCGTCGGCCTCGCATGGGCGGGTGTCATCATCTCGTTCGGTGCGATCGCCGGGTTGACGACGGTGCTGCTCGTCATGATGTACGGCCAAACGCGAATCTTTTACGCGATGTCACGCGATGGGCTCATTCCGCCCAGCTTCACGAAACTGCATCCGGTGTGGCGGACGCCGGTCTTTTCGCAGATCTTTTTCGGCGTGCTCATCGCGGCGGCAGGCGCGTTCTTTCCGATCAGCATCCTGGGGTCTGCCACCAACATGGGCACGCTCACGGCGTTCGTGCTGGTGGCCGTTGCCGTGCCCGTGCTGCGCAAGCGTCATCCCAATCTGACCGGCGCGTTCACGCTGCCCTTCGGGCCGTACCTCATTCCGGTATTCTCGGCTCTCTCGGCGCTCGTCTTGATCTATTTCCTGAAGGTCGGCAACCCGCTGGTGTGGGGGTTCTTCCCGCTGGTGTGGCTCGCGTTTTTGACCTGGCTCGTCATCGGGCTCATCTTTTATTTTTCGTACGGACGCAACAAGAGCACGGTCGCGCTCGAGGAGGTCGAAGGCCTCGCACCTGCGCAGCCTCGCGTGAATTGAACGCAGTCCGATGAGCAAACGCTGTTCGTGGGCGACGACGGAACTCTCGATCGCCTATCACGACACGGAGTGGGGACGTCCGGTGCATGACGACCGGACGTTCTTCGAATTCCTTACCCTCGAAGGCGCGCAGGCGGGTCTGAGCTGGGAGACGATCCTGCGCAAACGCGATCGCTATCGCGAGGTCTTCTACGATTTCGACCCGGCGCGCGTGGCCCGAATGACGCCGGCGCGGATCGAGAAAGTTCTTACCGATCCCGGTATCGTGCGCAATCGCGCCAAGGTCGCGTCGACGGTGAGCAACGCCAAGGCGTTTCTGAAAATTCAGAAGGAGTTCGGGTCGTTCGATGCCTACGTGTGGCGTTTCGTCGGCGGAAAGCCGATCGACCACCGCGTGAAACGGCTCGAGGATCTTCCCGCCGAGAGCGACGAATCGCGTGCGCTCAGCAAGGACCTGATCGCGCGCGGCTTCCGATTCGTCGGGCCGACGATCATGTACGCGTTCATGCAGGCGACCGGTCTGGTCGACGATCACGTCATCGGCTGTGCGCGGCATACTCCTGCCTCCCGCTAGTTCGCCCGCTGCGTCCTACGATGAGGGCCGCTCGCGCGCGCACGCGATCATGGCGTTGGATGACGCATCGATTGCACCGACCGCGCGCACGGTGTTGCTCGAAGGCGGAAGCCGTACGCCGTGGTGCGTCGTGCTCTTGCACGGCCTCACCAATCACCCGGGTCAGTTCGTCGAATTCGCTCCGCAGGTCCACGCCTTGGGCGCGAACGTGTTCGTACCGCGCATGCCGTTCCACGGATACGCGGATCGCATGACCAATTCGATCGCCGGGTTGACCGCCGAAATGCTGCTGGAGAGCACGTACGGTGCCGTCGACGCTGCCGCCGGGCTCGGCGAGCGCGTTGCAGTGCTCGGCATCTCGATGGGCGGTCTGCTCTGCGCGCATCTTGCGCAATATCGCGCCGACGTTACGACTAGCGTGCCGGTCGCGCCGGACTTCGGACTGCTGGAATTCTCGCGGACGATAACCGATCTGCTCACGACGCTCCTGCTGCATCTGCCGAATGTTTTTCTCTGGTGGGATCCGCGGATCAAAGCCGCGCAGCGGCCGGCCACGGCATATCCGCGCTTTGCGACCCACGCGTTGATGCAAACCTTGCGCATCGGCAACGCGGTGTATACGGCGGCGCGCACGATGCCGCCGGTCGCGGCCCGCATCGCAACCATCGTGAACGCGGCCGACCCGGCGGTGAACAACGCCGAAACCTTGGAGACGGTGACGCGCTGGAGAGCGCGGCGCGCCGACGGCATCGACTACCTCGAGCTGACGAATCTCCCCGAGAATCACGACATCATCGATCCCGATAACCCGCTCGCCCGCACCGATCTCGTCTACCCGAAACTGATCGAGATACTCGCTTTGTCGTCCTTCGACTCCGGCGCTTCGCGCCTACGCTCAGGATGACGAGGTTCGACTCCGGCGCTTCGCGCCTACGCTCAGGATGACGAGGTTCGACTCCGGCGCTTCGCGCCTACGCTCAGGATGACAAGGTCCGTCACTCATAATTCTTCGACTCGGCCCAGAGCTGCGCGACCGGGATCTTCAAACCGCGGCAGATGTTGACCGGAATGTGATTCTCGTAGGCGATCGCCCATCGCGAATCGATCGCGGCCGCGATCGTGCGCGACGCGAAGTAGTGCTCCTTGGCCCAGCACGTTCCGTTCACTTGGACCATCACGCGGCCGTCGTACGCGCCGGGTCCCCACAGCCAATACTGGTTGTGCGTACTGATCACCGGAATGCCCGGCGCGAAGAATTGCACCGCCGCGGCTTCGCCGTAGTTGCCGGCGAAGACGACGGCGACGGCGCGATCGCCCGGCGGAAGCGAATCGTAGACCCGCTTCACGGTCGCGGCCATCTCGGGCCAGCCGTGCATATCTGCCCAATCGCCCGGCAGCACCGAGGTCTCGCGATTGTACTCGGTCGCCAGCACGCGGTTCGAGGTGTGGAATAGCGCGTCGATCCGCGATTGGTAAGCAACGAACGACGGTTCCGAGAGAATCGGCAGCGAGAACGGAACGAAGACCGGGCCGAGCACGAGCGTGTACACGAGCATCGCGGCACGCGCCGGCCATACCGTGCGCGTCCAGGCCTCGAGCTGCACGCCCCCCGCCGCGATCAGGATCGGATAGACGTCGGCCGGGTAGTAGTGCTTGCCGTGAAAGAGCATCATCTCCGCGATGAGGATCACGTAGGCGTAGCCCAAGAAACGATACGCGCTGTTGCGCAAAAGCCAGTAGAGCCCGATCACCCACACCGGAAACAGAAACACATTCGTGATCAGGATTTCCTGGAGCAGATAGACCAGCGGCCCGACGATCACGTTCTTACCGTTTTGACCGTTGCGCAGCAGCTGCCACATCGGAAAGTCGTAATGCGCCTGCCAGAGAAAGTTCGGCAGCGCGATCAGCAGCATCAGCGCCGCGCCGACGACGAACCACCGGTCGGCGAGCACGCGGCGCTGCGGCGTGAAGAGCAGCCCGATGAACAGCGCGGCGAGGAAGAACAGCACCGCGTACTTGCTCTCGATCGCGACGCCGCCGACGAATCCGGCAGCGAGCCAGAGCCGTGGATCACCGCCGCGGACGATGCGCGCGACCAGCAGCGCGATCAGCGGCCAGGCCCACAATCCGATCTCGTCGGGACCGACCTTTTCACCGAAGCTCAACAGGACGCCCGCGAAGAGAAACGCCAGCGACGCCATCACCTGCGCGAAGACGCCGCCGCCGAATTCCAACACGAGCAGGCACGTCACGTACACGCCGGCCGCGGCGCAGAGCGCCGGCACGAGGCGAAGCAAAAAGAGCGAGTGTCCACCGAGTTGCGTGAACGCCGCCAACAACGGCACGACCGGTGGCTGATCGACGTAGCCCCACTGCGGGTGGAAGCCGCAGATGATGAAATAGAGTTCGTCGCGGAAGAATCCGTAGTGCGCGTTGCCGAGCGCGTGCACGAAGAAAACGACCGCGGCCGCAAGCCACGCGATGCGTTTGGTCACGTTGGTAATTCCTTTACTTGAGCAGGTCGGGCCGTTGCGATGCGTAGCGGCGGCTCCAAGCGATCTCGGTGCCGTCGCGCATGAGAATCTTGTAATCACCGTGGAACCAGGGATGGATCTCCGCGATCTCGTCGATGTTGACGACGTGGGCGCGATGCACGCGCGCGAAGTGCGCCGGATCGAGCCGGCCTTCGAGCGACTCCAGCGTCGCGCGCAAGCTATGCGCCCCGCGCGGCGTGTGCACGGCGACGTTATTTCCGTCGGCCTCGAGCCGCGCGATCTCACGCGTGGCGACGAAGAACGAGCGGCCGTCGTTGGGTATCAGCAGCCGGCGTACGTAGCGCTCCTCGTTGCGGATGTGCGCCAGCATATCGGCGAGTTTCTCATTATCGGGTTTGGTCTCGAACGAAGACCGCGCTTTGGCCAACGCTCGCTCGAAACGCTCGCGATCGTAGGGTTTGAGCAGATAATCGAGAGCGCTGACCTCGAACGCCTTGACCGCATAGTGATCGTACGCCGTCACGAAGACGATCGACGGGGGCGCATCGCTGCGAACCAGCGTCTCGGCGACGCCCAAGCCGTCCAGATCCGGCATGTGGATGTCGAGGAAGACGAGTTGCGGTTTGGTCATCGCGATGAGATCGACCGCGTCGATACCGTTGGCGGCCTCGGCGACCAGTTGCACGTCCTCGTGTTCACTGAGGAAGCGCGCCAGCTTGCGCCGCGCCGGCGTCTCGTCGTCGGCGATCATGACCGTCAAGCTCATGCGCCGCTCGTCTCGCGTGCGGGCAGGTTCAACGTAACCAGCGTGCCGCCGCCGTCGCGTGCGCGAATCGCGAGCGACGCGTCCGTACCGTACAGGTGCTGCAAGCGCGCGGCGACGTTGGTAAGGCCGATGCCGCGCGGCGCCAAGGGGTCGAAGCCGATGCCGTTATCGCTCACCTCGATCACCGTCGAGCCGTTGCGGCGGACGACGCCGATGCCGAGCGCAAGCGCAACGCGCGCCGAGCCCATGCCGTGGCGTATGCTGTTCTCGAGCAGCGGCTGCAGCAGCATGAACGGAACGCTCATGCCGCGCGCGTCATCCGCCACGGCGACCTCCAGCGCCAGATTCCGTTCCAGCCGGGTCTTCATGATATCGACGTACATCCGTTCCATCCGCAGCTCCTCATCGAGCGGAATCTCCTCGACGCCGCCGGAGGCGAGAACCAAGCGCATGAAATCGCTCAGCTGCGCCAGCATCCGGTCGGCTTTGACCACGTCCTCGTACATCACCGCCGAGATCGCGTTGAGCGTGTTGAAGAGAAAGTGCGGCTGCAGCTGCAGACGCAAGTTCTCGAGCTGCGCCTTCGCAAGCTTGGCCTCGAGGTCGCGCGCCGCGAGCGCATGCCCGATGAGATAGAGCGGTACGGCGATGAAGCAATAGTAGACCAGATCGCTCGGCGCCTCGGAGATGTACGTTGTCCGCGCCATGACGGCGAGGGAGTGGTGCAAGCCGACCATGGCCTGGAGAGGAAAGCGGAGCAGCAACTCGACGCTGCTGTGCAGCAGCGTGTAAATCGCGGCGCCGGCCAGGTTGGCTGCCAGGGCGCGAGCGATCGTCGCGCGCGTAAACGGAGCGGCGCGCGTGAGCCACGCAATCGCGGGCACCCACACCATCGCGGCGTACGCGCCGGTCATTTCGTAATAGAAGTGCTGTGAAAGCGATGCACCCGATCCATCGCTGAGATACGCGTGAAGCGAGAAGAAGATCCCGATCGCCGTAAAAATGACGAAAAGCCAGAACCATGCCACCGGACGCCGAAAGGTCATAGTCCCCTCATACCGCGCGGCGGCCGAGCGGGTCAACCGTCCGGTGACGAGCGGGACCAATTCATAGACCAGCGGACCGGAGGGCCGCGAGGTATGTCCCTCGAGAACGACCTCTACACCGATCCGAAGCTCGCCCGGGTCTACGCGTCGGTGAGCGCCGGGAACGTCTGTAACGCCGAGTACGAACGGCCGGCGATGCGTGGCGCGGTCGGTGACCCGCGCGGGCTGGCCGTGCTCGATGCCGGCTGCGCAGCCGGCGAGCACGCCGCGTGGCTGGTCGGGAACGGCGCGCAAGTGACCGCCGTCGACGCCAGCCCGGCGATGGTCGCGCTGGCGCGCGAGCGGCTCGGTGACCGCGGCCGCGTCCTCCAAGCCGATCTGGCCCAACCGCTGCCCTTCGAGAACGCCAGTTTCGATACGATCTTCTCCTCGATGACCTTGCACTATCTTGCATCGTGGACGAACGCGCTCGCCGAGTTCGCGCGCATCCTGCGCCCCCGCGGGCGGCTCGTCTTTTCGACGCACCACCCGTACCTCACCATCGACCCGGAAGCCGACTATCACGCGGTGCGGCTCGTTCGTGACCGCTGGACCGGCTTCGGTCCCGACCCGATCGAGGTGCAGTTCTATCACCGCCCGCTCGAACGGATACTGAGCGACGTGGTCGCGGCGGGTTTCTCGATCGTACGTCTCATCGAACCGCTGCCGACCGCCGACGCGCCGAATCGTGAATCCGATTTGGGCCGGCGCTTGCGTACGCAGCCATGGTTCCTCATCGTCGACGCGGTATTGCAATAGGCAGATTTGGGAATTAGTATCGTCGAGCGAGGTATTTTCGATGCGAGCTACGTGGAAGCCACATGAGAAACACGGCGAGCTGACCGAGCGGGGCGATCTACCCGACAGCGTCTTCGCCTACCCCAAGGAACGCAAAGAGCCGCTGACCGACGAAAAGCACGTGCGCAATGCGATCGCGCGCTTCGATCAAACGACCGGCGTATCAGCGAGCGAGCGCGAACTGGCCTTCGCCAACATCAAGAAGGCAGCCGAGTACTATGGCGTCCATATGAACGAATCGTCGGTGAGCGACCTAGGCACGCGACCGAAGACCGGCCGCACCGCCGCCGACCGCAAGCGTTCGGCAAAGAAAGCCGCGGCGACACGGAAGAAACGCGGGACCGGCACCGGATCGACGCCCGCGCGTAAGCGCGGTGCAAAGCGAGCCGCCGCGACGCGGAAAAAGAAGGCCGCCCAGAAGCGCTGAACCGTCTATTTCGGATCGAACGCTCCGGTCAGAATCATCTGCTCGGAGAGTTCGCGCGCGTGCCGGTACTCCGGCCCGAGCCGTTCCAATTCTTCATCGAAGATCGCGCTGAGCGATGCCGGCGTGTACGGCCCGGGGTGGCGCATGCGTTGCGCGATCATCAGGCGATAGATCCGGTCGGTCGCGAGATCTTCCATGTAGCCGTCGAGTAGGCTCGCGCCGCGGCCCTCGAGCACGCCTTGACGATAGCGAATGACGGTGCGCACCGCGGCGCGCGTGCCCTCGAGCGTCGTCGTCCCGACGCCCTTCGGCGCGGGCCGCAGATCCGGGTGCGGGGTCGCCAGCTTCGGCCGCTTCTCCACTTGATTCGGAAAGGGAAATTGCGCGACCGCGATCGTGTTTTGATCGGGGTGGCCGGTCCAGGCGCCGTCCATGAGGCAGCTCGCCTCGTTTTTTTTGTCCCGCTCGAGCACATCGAGCGCGCGCGCGTTGAGCTCCGGGTTTTCGCGATCCGGAAAGAGCGCGGTCATGCCGCCGATCGCGAGCGCGCCGTGCTTGTGCGTGATCTCGGGCATCAGGTTGCGCAAATTCTGGAAGAACGGGACGTCGATGGGGATCGTGTTGCGATCGGGCAAGACCCAGTTTGGATCTTCCAGATTGAAATGGATCAGGCTCGCCATGTAGTCCCAGCGCCCGAGATTCAACCCGAGGATGTACTCGCGTAAATTGAAGAGGAACTCTTCCATCTCGTAGGCGACCGGAAAGGCTTCGATCAGCGCCATCGCCTTGATCGACCCCGGCTTCCACCGCTTCGCCGCCACGATCGCGTCGAAGAGGTCGTTCCACCAGAGCGCTTCCTCGGCCGATTCGGACTTTGGAATGTAGATGCACAGCGGATGTTTGAGGCGGTCGTACTCGAGGCGGTACGTGAGCAGCGCGGCGTCGAAGAGCGAGGCGCTGGTCACTTCGCCCGGCACGATCCCGGCCTGCGACATATGCAGACCGCGCACGCGATTCCAGACGACCGTCGTGCTCGGAGCGATGCCGATCGTCGCGCCGCGTTTGCGATCGTCGTACGTGAGCTCGCCGTAGAGCGCGGCGATGAGATTCGCATGGCCGAGCATCAGGTGCTCCCAGGTGTTGGCCATCGAATCTTCGAGATCGAGCATCACGCCGGGCGCGCCGGAGTTGAGCATCTTCACGACCAGTTCCGCATCGTCGGCGGGACCGGTCATTTGGTTACGCTGATCTTGGCACCACGCGGGCAGCTCGATCCGCCACGGCGTCGTCGTGGCCTGCGAGGGCGCGCGATATCCCGGCCGCTCGCCTTGGTGCGCGCGCGCAAGGCGTTCGGCGCGCACCGCGGTCAGCCGCTGCTGCGCCGGCGTAAAGCGCTGGTGGAGCGGGAGAAAGAACTCCGCGAATCCCGGCGGCAGGTCTTGCTCGAGCGCGAACCCTGCCGGGGCTTCGTTCATACTAGGCACGCAGGACTTGTTCGACGTGCCCGTTACCGTAGAACTGCTCGGCCTCGGTCGAGCCTTCGAGCGCGGTCGTCGAGGATCGACCCTCACTGATCGTCTGCGTCACTTCGTCGAAGTACCCCGTTCCGACTTCGCGCTGGTGGCGGGTGGCCGTGTAGCCGAACTTCTCGGCGGCGAATTCCGCCTGTTGGAATTCGGCGTACGCGCTCATCCCGCGCTTCTTGAAATCGCGGGCCAGCTCGAAGAAGCTGAAGTTGAGCGCGTGGAAGCCCGCGAGCGTGATGAACTGGAACTTATAGCCGAGCGCGTTGAGCTCGTCGCGGAATGCCGCAATCGAGGCGTCGTCGAGCTTCTTCTTCCAGTTGAACGAGGGCGAGCAGTTGTAGGCGAGCAGCTTGCCGGGGAACTTCGCGTGAATTGCGTGGGCGAATCTGCGCGCTTCTTCGATGCTCGGTTCTGAGGTCTCCATCCAGATCAGATCGGCGTAGGGCGCGTACGCAAGTCCGCGGGCGATGCAGACCTCCACGCCTTCGCGCGTGCGGAAAAAGCCTTCGGCGGTACGTTCGCCGGTGATGAATTGACGATCGATCGGATCGATGTCGCTGGTGATCAGCGTGGCGGCGTTGGCGTCGGTGCGGGCGACGATGATCGTCGGCACGTCGAGCACGTCGGCGGCAAGCCGCGCGGCGATCAGATGGCGCACGGCCTGTTGCGTGGGGATCAGCACCTTGCCGCCGAGGTGACCGCACTTTTTCTCGGAGCTGAGTTGATCTTCCAGGTGCACGCCGGCGGCGCCGGCTTCGATCATCGCCTTGGTCAATTCGAAGACGTTCAGCGGACCGCCGAAGCCGGCTTCGGCGTCGGCGACGATCGGCAGATAGTTCCGCGGGCCGCCGCGTCCTTCGACCGTTTCGATTTGATCGAGACGCTGCAAGGCGGCGTTGATGCGCTTGACGAGTTGTGGAACGCTGTTGACCGGATAGAGACTTTGATCCGGATAGATGTTGCCCGACGTGTTTGCGTCGGCGGCGACTTGCCAACCGCTGCAGTAGATCGCCTCGAGTCCGGCCTTGGCGGCCTGCACGGCTTGACCGCCGGTCATCACGCCGAGCGTCGCGGTGGCCTGCGGCTCGTGCAGCAGCGACCAGAGCCGCTCGGCGCCCAAGCGCGCGAGCGTTTGCTCGACGATCACGCTGCCTTGCAGCTTCACGACGTCCTCGGCGGAATAGCGGCGCTCGATTGCGCTCCAGCGGGCATCGCTCTTCCACGAATCGGTCAGGGCGGTGGCGCGGCCGTTGCTGTTCAACTCAGGCTCCTTTGTGATTGGATCGCTCAGATTGCTCATTGGACCGGGTCAATTGGATCGCTCGTAGGCGATCATTGGACTGCCATCTTACCCTTATACTCGGTTAACCAAGCACTGTCAATCGGTTTACGGATCGGCTTTCGGAGGCAACAGCCGTTCACGCGTGCATCAAGAACGCGTGTATCCCGGATTCCCTTGGTCTCCTCGTTTGGTATAGATCGGTTGCGCGGCGGCCGATCTTCTTCCGTTTTTCGAACACTTAACCGGATCGCGCGCGCCGCTGATCCACAATGAGAAGACCCGCGATACTCGAAAGACCGCTGCCATGTCTGCCTGCATTCGATTCGCTGCAATCCTTGCCGCGCTGATTCTCTCGTGCGCGCAGATCGCGCAAGCCGCTCCATCGATGCGCGACGTGTTGCGCATCACCGACGGCTTGCGCGATTTCAGCAACGTCACGATCTCGCCCGACGGATCGCATGTCGCTTGGCAACAGAGCCTGCACCACCTCGACTCGGTCTGGATCGACGACCTTAGCACGGGTCGCACGGTGCGCCTGAGCGCCGGCCGCAGCGGAACCAATGCGACCTACCCGGCTTGGTCGCCCGACGGCTTGCACGTCGCGTTTCTCGCGGATGCGCGCACGAAGGGAAGACCCTCGCTCTACGTCGCCGACGCGAACGGATCGCACCTTCGTCTCCTCGCGGCGCTGGGAGGCTTGCCGCAACGCCTGACCTGGTCGCCCGACGGCAAGCGCCTCGCCTTTCTGTACATCGCGCACCCGCACCGGCTCGCCGGCGCGCTCGCCCCCGGCGCGCGTGACGTCGGCGTGATCGGCACGGTGAACGACGAACAGCAGATTGCGACGGTCGATGTCTCGACCGGCGCGCTCACACTGGTGAGCCCCGCGCCGGACTACGTCTACGAGTACGCCTGGTCGCCGGATTCGTCGCGTTTCGCGTGTACCTACGCGCGCGGCAACGGTGACAACAACTGGTGGATCGCGAAGCTCGCGACCATTCCCGCCAGCGGCGGCACGTTCCACGATCTGCTGGCGCCGAGGTTTCAGATAAACGATCCGCAATGGTCGCCCGACGGCACGCACGTCGCGATCGTCGGCGGATTGATGAGCGACTTCGGGCCGGTGGGCGGCGACGTGTACGTGGTCGATGCGCAAACCGGTGTGTACCGCGACGCAACGCCGCAGGCGCGTTTCAACGTGGCGGATCTCCATTGGACGCGCAGTTCGCGCATCGTGCTGGTCGCGCACGTCCTCGGCGCGCTGCACATCCTCTACCTCGACCCGCGCACCGGGGTCACCACGACCGTGCTCGGCGGCGAGGAGACCCTGCGCAATCTCTCCCTCGCGGCGCGTGCGCCGCAGGTCGCGCTGGTGCGAACCTCGTTTACGCTGCCGCCCGAAGTATGGGCCGGGACGCCGGGAAATCTGCAGCCGGTCACGCACGCGAACGCAAACGTGCCCAAACTCTACGGTAAAGTGGTCTCGCTGAGGTGGAAGAGCGCGCCCTTCACGGTGCAGGGCTGGCTGATCTATCCGCTCGGATTCGATCCGCACAAGAAGTACCCGATGCTGACCTACATTCACGGCGGCCCGTCGTCGGAATGGACGCCGATGTATGATTATCGCTATGTCGCCGCGGCAACCGCGCGCGGCTACTTCGTGCTCGAACCCAACCCGCG
This sequence comes from Candidatus Baltobacteraceae bacterium, assembly GCA_035502855.1. NCBI lineage: Bacteria > Bacillati > Vulcanimicrobiota > Vulcanimicrobiia > Vulcanimicrobiales > Vulcanimicrobiaceae > Vulcanimicrobiaceae bacterium. Next base: position 88,203 of record DATJTX010000023.1, on the reverse strand, counting down.
CGGCAGCTACGGGCAAGGCGAGGCGTTCACCCGCGCCAACGTCAAGGATTTCGGCTACGGCGACTGGCGTGACGATCTGGCCGGCGTCGACCAAGCGATCGCGTCGGCGCCGGTCGATCCGCACCGGCTCGGCCTCTTCGGTTGGAGCTACGGCGGCTATATGGCGATGTGGGCCGAAACGCAGACGCGGCGCTTCAAGGCAATCGTCGCCGGCGCCGGCATCGTCAACTGGCAGTCATACTACGGCCAGAACAAGATCGATCAGTGGATGATCCCGTTCTTCGGTGCATCAGTCTACGATGATCCGGCCGTGTACGCCAAGAGTTCTCCGATCACGTTCATCAAGAATTCGCACACGCCGGTCTTGATTCTGCAAGGCGAGCGCGACGAAGAGGTTCCGGCGCCGCAGGCGTTCGAGTTCTATCACGCGATGCAAGCGTTGGGCGTGCCGTCACAACTCGTCGTCTATGCGGGCGAGGGGCACGGTCCGCGCCAGCCAAAAAACCAAATCGACATCCTCGAACGCATGGTCGGCTGGTTCGACAAATACTTGCGCTAAAGTGTCATCCCGAGCGGAGCGAAGCGTAGTCGAGGGAAGCTTCACCCGTGTGTTGCCCGCGAAGACGCTCCTCGCGTCCTTCGAGGCACTCGCCGCTGCGCGCTCGTGCACCTCAGGATGACCGTTGCTCCGTCACCCTGATGACCGTTGCTCCGTCACCCTGATGACCGTTGCTCCGTCACCCTGAGGTGCGAGCCGAAGGCGAGCCTCGAAGGGTCGCATCCTGCGAATGGCGCAAAACTTCGAGCCTTCGCTTAGCAACACACGGATCGCGCTTCCCTCGACTCCGCGGAGTCGAAGGGCTCGGGATGACAACATAGCCGCACGAGGCGGCCGAACCGTCTATACCAGCGTTGGTAACGGCAACGACGGGCGAGTCGAAAGATCCGGGCGCAGTTCGGTCGTGTATTCGAGCGCGCGGTCCATCATGCGCAGGGCGAAATCCATCTGCGGATCGCGGCCGTCGCGGTAGTCTTGAGGCGCGTAGTCGACGTCGTAATCCGGATCGGTGCCGTAGTTCTCGACCTTCCAGCCGACGTCGGAGAACCAGAACGAGTACTCCGGCTGCGTCGTCACCGTGCCGTCGACCAGATGGTGATACGGATTGATGCCGATCACGCCGCCCCAGGTGCGTTTGCCGACCAGCGGGCCGAGCTTGTAGAGCTTGAAGCAGTGACTGAAGATGTCGCCGTCCGAGCCGGCAAATTGATTCGTGATCGCAATCATCGGCCCGGCGACCGACTCCGGTGGATACGGAATCGGCGTACCGTAACGCGGAACGTCGTAGCCGACGCGCTTGCGCGCGAGCTTCTCGAGCAGCAGCGGGGAGACGTGGCCGCCGCGGTTGTAACGCACGTCGACGACCAGCCCCTTGCGATCGAACTCGTTCAAGTACCCGCGATGGAACTCGGCAAACCCCCATGGTCCCATGTCGGGAATGTGCACGTAACCGACGCGTCCGTTCGTTTTCTCGTGCACGTAACCGCGGTTGGCTTCGACCCACGCGCGGTAGCGCAGAAGCGATTCACTCGCCAGCGCTTTGACCAACACGGTTCGCTCTTCATCGCGCCGCGTGCGCAGCGTGACCGAGAGATCCTTGCTGGCGCTGTTGACCAGGAGACGATCCGGAGCAACATCGCGCGAAAGGCGTTTGCCGCCGAGCGCGACCAGGACGTCGCCTTCGTGGATGTCGAGGCCGGGTTCGGCCAGCGGTGAATCTTCGCCGCGGTTCCACGAGTCGCCGCGATAGATCCGCACGATCCGGTATCCGCCACGCTCTTCGTCCCAGGCGAGATCCGCGCCGAGGAAACCGCGCTGATATTGCGGCGGTACGCGATGATCGCCGCCGAACTCGTAGGCGTGCGAGGTGCCCAGCTCACCTTGCATCTCCCAGATCACGTCCGAGAGCTCGGTACGCGTTCGCACGCGCGGCAGCACGCTCTTGTAGCGGTCGTAGACGCGATCCCAGTCGATGTCGCTCATGTCCTCGACCCAGAAATGTTCGGTTTGCAGACGCCAGGCTTCCCGATACATTTGCGCCCATTCGTCGCGCGGCTCGATCTCGACGCTTGCGCGGTTCAGATCGATCCAGCCGCTCTTGCGTCCCGGCTCGGGCGCAGGTTTCTCCGGTTCTTCCTCGCCCAGATCCGCGGTCGCGTCGATGGCGCGCAAGCGGTCGTGCGAGCGGTAGATCAGCGTGCGCCCGTCGTTGCCGAGCCGCATCTCGCCGACGTCGGTCGCGACCGTCGCCTGGCGCAGGTTTTCGAAGTCGTACGCGAGCAGTGTGCCCGAGCCGGTCTCCTCTTCGTCCTCGTCGTTCTCCGCGTTCTTGATCCCCTTGACCGGAAAGCGCGTGTAAAGCACGCGTCCCTTCACCGCGACGATCTGTTCGTAGTCGCCTTCGTCGACCGGGAAACCGAGTACGCGGCCAGCGATATCGTCGAAGTCGACCTCGATCCGCACCTCGTCGTGTTTTTCGTTCGCGTGCTTCCCGTCGGGGTGATCGTGATCGTGGTCGTGATCGCGATGAACCGGGCGCGGTTGGGGAATGAAGGGCGAGGGAACATCGTTGCGCAGCGTCACGACGAAGGGGCGCTGTGCCTGCGGAAAGCTCAGGTCGAACTGCAGCGCGTCGTAAACCGGGTGAAAGTCGCGCGTCGAAATGAAGTAGAGATAGTTGCCCTGCGGGTCCCACGCCGGCGAATGATCGATCCGCAGCGGCGAGGTTACGTCGTGAACCTTACCCGAGCGCACCTTTGCCACCCGAATGATCGAGGCGCCGCGCGTCGGCGACCACACGTAGGCGATGTAGCGGCCGTCGGGTGAGAAGGCGAGGTCGGTGATGCGTTGGGCGGGGCTCTGGTCGAGCAGACGGATCTTGCCGTCGTCCAAATCGATCACGCACAGTTCGTGACGATGATTGGCGAAGGCAAGCACGTCGCTCGCGGGCGAGACGGCCAGATCGGTCACCCGCCCGATGTCGCCCGAGGTAACCATCTTGGGCTCGTCCGAAACGTCGGCGCGCTGTACCGCGATCTGTTCGAAGCCGTTCGGATCGGTAACGCAGGCAAAGCGCTTGCGGTCCGCGAGCCATTCGGTCAAGCGCGTCCGCACGCGGCTGGTGCCGCCGTGCGAAATCACCGCGCCCTCGAAGAGCGGCATCGTGAACGCCTGTCCGCGTGCGACGAACGCCAGGCGCGTGCCGTCGGGATGCGGCGCGAAATGCTCGAGACCGTGCGAAGCGCCCTCGAAGCGGCGCGTGGTTTGCGGTTCGGCCGAGGGCGCGTCGATTTCGAGTTGGACCGCCGTATCGGTCGCGAGGTCGATCAAACTGATCGCTCCGCCGCTCGAATAGACGATGCGCGTTCCGTCGGTCGACGGAAAGCGGGCGTAATACTCGGCTTCGTTCGAGTGGCGCGTCACGTCGCTGCCGTCGATGGCGCACGAATAGATGTTGCCGATCCCCTCGTGATCGGAGAGGAAGTAGATGCGCTCGCCGATCCACATCGGCCAGGCCGGGTTGCCGTCGGGCAATTTCATCTTTTCGAAATCACCGCGCGCGCCGGCGTCGATCCAGACTTCGCCGGCGGTGCCGCCGCGGTACCGCTTCCAGCGCGCGGGGTCGATGGCGTTGCGACCGAGCGCGAGCGCGCCGCCGGGTCCATAGGAAAACGAACGCGCGTGTCCGACGTGCAGTTCGCGCGGTTCGCCGCCGCCGGCCGCGACCGCGAACGGGCGCGTCTCACCTTCGTACCACGCGCGCGCGTTGGCGACAAAGTGAATCTCTCGGCCGTCGCCGCTCCAACCGATGCAGTACGCGCTGGTCGAACCCAAGAAGGTCAGCCGCCGCGGTTTGCCGCCGCCCGCCGGCATCACGTACACTTCCGGATTGCCGTCGTCGGTCGAAATGAACGCGACCATCGTCGCATCGGGCGAGAGCCGTGGCGTGGAGCAGGTGCCGAAACTGGCGGTAAGCCGCGTCGCGCTGCCCCCGCCGGACCCAACGCTCCACAAATCATCCTCACACACGAAGATGATGCGATCGCCCGCAATCGTCGGGTACCGGTAATAGCCTTGGCTCATGGTCTGCGGTGAGTTGGCGAAGCCGCGCGCACGCTCTTGCGGGGCGGCGTTACTTTGTGCTACAAAGTAAAATATGCTGCACGCCCACGCTCCCGCCAGCGCCCCCGAACACGTCGCCGTCATCATGGACGGCAATCGCCGGTGGGCTCGGGAACGGGGCCTGCCGATCGCCGAAGGCTACCGGCGCGGCGTGGCCGCGCTTCGAGCGGCCGTCCGGGCGGCGGCCCGGGCCGGCGTCGGGCGCATCACCGCGTACGGCTTCTCCACCGAGAACTGGCAGCGCGAATCGCAGGAAGTGAGCCTGCTCATGAGCCTGTACGCAGCGTGCGCGCGCAGTGAGAAACCCGATCTGATTCGCCAAGGCGTGCGCGTCGAAATCATCGGCGAGCTCGATGCGTTCGCGCTGCCCGCGCGAGCGGCGCTCCGCGATCTGGTCGAGGGAACCAAGGGCGGCACGCGCATCACGCTCGCGCTTGCGCTCAATTACAGCGGTCGCAGCGAGATCGTGCGCGCGGTGCAGGCGGTTGCCGCCGACGTTGCCGCGGGCGCGCTCGCGCCCGGCGACATCGACGAATCGCTGTTGCGGGCAAAGATGTACGCGCCCCACGCCCCCGATCCCGATCTCTTGATCCGTACCGGTTCGGAACACCGCGTCTCCAATTTCTTGCTCTATCAGCTCGCATATACCGAACTGCTCACGCTGCCGGTGATGTGGCCCGATTTCGATGAAACGACCTTCGTCGAGGCGGTGCGTGTCTATGCCGAGCGCCAGCGCCGTTACGGCGCCTGATTGATCGCGGCGTCGCGCCCTTCGTAGAGCAGACGGCCCAGCGTCCCGACCAAATCGGCCGTGTTGTCGAGTTGATCGACGCGCGAAACGAGAACCGGCGTCTGCGTGCGCAGTTCGAACGGAACCATCGTCCCGTCACCGTTCGCGAAGAGTTCGGCGCGGTAGCCGGCCAGCGTGCGGAAGAGCAATTCCGCATAGAGTGCGTTGGCCCAGCCGAACTCCTGACGCGTGTAGCGCCAGTAGCCGTCGGGGTAGAAGCTCTCGTGAATGAGTCCATCTTCGCTGTCGGTCTCGGCCAGCGTGGTGATGCTGTTTTCGATCTCGAGGTCGTCGGTCGAGGTCAGCGCGCGCCCGATGATCCCGAGCGGCCAGACGAAGCCGTACGGCGTGTGCGGGCTGCCAAGTCCCTGCGCGTAGCGGCCGCTGAAATACCACGGGTTGTCCATGCTAAGCACGAACGCGCGTGTGTTGAGGTAGATGGGATCGTAGGAAGAGCACCAGTCGATGCCCGGCAGCTCGGTCAAGTTGGGGACATTGGCGTCGTCCATGAGATTGTAATTCCCGTAGCCGTCGGTCTCGTAGGCGTACATCCATACGCCGCGCTGCGCGTCGTAGAAGATGCCGTAGCGCAGGATCCCGATCATGACGCGAGCTTCGAGCTGCTGCGCCTCGCGGCTGAGCTGCACGTCGCCGTAACCGGTGCGCGCGAGCGAGGCGATGTCGCGCAGGGCGACTGCGGCAATGGCGTTCTGGGGAATGTTGAAACGGTATTCCACCGGGTCGTCGGAAGGGCGAAAGGCGCCCCAGATCAGCCCGGTGCCCTCGTCGAACTCGTCTTTGGTCGGTACGTGATAGGGATAAACGTAGTGACTGCACTCACGATGATGCTCTTCGCAGTTATAGGTGAAGACGATCTGTTTGAGCGCCACGTGGAAATTCGGCGTGAAGATCGTGCGGTCGCCGGTCGCTCGCAGATAGACTTCCGCCAAAATCACCGGCCAGGCGATCGAGTCGACTTCCCATTTGCGTTCCCAGGTGTGGTAGTCTTCCTGAAACGCATTCGCGTAGACGTCTTTGTCGATCGCGCGCGCGTCGCGTTCGATGACGCCGGCGAACCGTACGCGGAGCAGCGGGTAGTTAGCCTGAAAACGCACGTACGGAATCGTTTGCGCCGAGGAATCGCGCAGCCACATCGCCGGAATGTCGCCGGTCTGCACGTACGTGGTTCCGTCGTCTTCCAGAAAAAAATCGTGAAAGAGCGTGTGGAAGAGCGTGTCGGTTTGGATGTTCCGCGTGCGCGCGCCGGTCAACGGTACGATGAGGGTTTGCGCGATCAGCAGCGATGCAACGATCGCGTGGAGCATGTGTGCCGCTATCGAACCGCGTCGAGTGCGAGGTCGTCGACCTTGCCATCGCGCAAATCGAGATGCAGCATCAGCCGACCGTGCGCGAAGACCAGGGTGTACGTTTCGCTGGTGACCTCGCCCACGATCGTCGATTCGTTGAAGAAGGCTTGTTCGAGCTTGCCGAGCGGCGCCAGCGTTTGCGCGTAGCTGCGTGCGCGCCGGTCATCCAAGGAGAGCGAAAGATTCTCCGAGAGCAGCGAGCGATCGATGGTTCCGGCGGTGAGCTCCGCGATCAAGTTGCGCACGAGCGCCGTAATCCGCGGATCTTCGAAGATCGCCGGCTGTGAAATTGTCGCGACCAGCGCGTGATCTTTGAGCGGCTCCACGATTTCGACCAGGCTCTTGGCAAGCGGAACGAGCGGAACCTGATCGGCGTTGGAAAGAATCGCGATCGCCGTGCCGTCGTTGAGGACGAGCGCGTCCTCGGCGCTGAAACCGTCGACGTAGCCGGGGTGCTGCGCGACGGGCAGCCCGTACCACCGGTCGGTGAAGAACCCGAAGCCGTAGTTGGTCGGCGTTCCGTCGGCAAGCGTCCACGAACGGGTCATTTGATCGAAACTGTCTTGGGCGATGATCGTACCATCGTACAGATTCCAAAGCCACGTCAGCAGATCGGGCACGTTGCTGCTCATTCCGCTCGCGCTAAAAGCCAGCGCGGGCGAATCGTTGGGGCCTTCGGCTGCGAGCTCCCATTGCGATCCGTCCCAGGCGCAACCGCGCGCGACGTTCTCGGCCAGCGGCACACCCAACATCGTCGAGGCGAGGTTCAGCGGTTTGGTGATGCGGTCGGCGAGCAACGTGGAGAAACTCAATTTCGTTACCGATTGGAGTGCAGTGCCCAGCAAATAATAGTTGCTGTTGCTGTATTGCCAACGTGTGCCCGGTGTAAACTGAGTCGGCGCGTCGAGCGCGCGATCGAGCGTCTCGCCGGGGTCGGTGTAAGAGAGCAGGCCGCTGGTTTGCGAGAGCAATTCTGCGATCGTGATCCCGTCGACTTCGGCATTGAGCGGCAGCGCGCTGCGATCGGCTTCTTCGAGCACCAGCGCCGCTGTGAATTGCTTGGTAACGGAGCCGACGCGAAAAACCGTGTAGCCGTCGACCGGTGCGTTCGTCATGCAGCGGCGCATACCGTAGCCCCGTAGAAAGACGACGTGTCCTTTACGGGATACGCCGAGCGATAGCCCTCGAATGTGGCTGCTTTGCATCACTTGCGCGACCACCGCATCGATCTTCGCCGATTGCGCGGGCGTCAACGCCAGCGACGCAGCCAGGAGCGCCGCGGGCAACATTGAGATCCTTCTTCCACGGCGGGGAGGGTGATCCCGGGTATTCACCGCAATTCAACCGTACTTTGGCACCGTTGCTGGATTTAGATGCGTTGCTGCGTGACTTCGACGCCGGGCGCGCGCGCGGTCTCGCGCGCGCGATCTCCTGGGCCGAGAGCGGGCGCGGCGCCGAGCTCGTCCGCAGGTTGTACGCGCGCTCGGGCCGCGCGCTCACGATCGGGCTCACCGGACCACCCGGCGTCGGGAAATCGACGCTCAGCTCGGCGCTCGTTCGCAAAGCGCGTTCGCTGGAAAAGAGCGTCGGCGTCGTTTCCGTCGATCCCAGCTCGCCGTTTTCGCGCGGTGCGCTGCTCGGCGACCGTATCCGCCTAACCGAGCATTTCGTCGATCCGCATGTCTTCATCCGGTCGATGGCCAGTCGCGGACACCTCGGCGGCGTCGCCGGTGCAACGGCCGACGCGGTGCTGTTGATGGACGCGTTCGGTCTGGACGTCGTGCTCGTCGAAACGGTCGGCGTCGGTCAAAGCGAGATCGAAATTGCCGGACTCGCGCAAACGACGGTGGTCGCGCTGCAGCCGGGCAGCGGCGATTCGATACAGGTGCTCAAAGCGGGCATCATGGAGATCGCCGACGTCTTCGTGGTCAACAAAGCCGATCACCCGATGGCCAATCAGTTGCGGCGTGAAATTCGAGGCATGATGGAGATGCTCGAGTTCAAAGGCTGGGTGCCGGAGCTGGTGATGACGCAGGCGCTCTCGGGCGAGGGTGTCGACGACCTTTGGCGCGCGATCGAAGCGCACCGCGTCTTTTTGAACGAGACCGGCGAGATCGTCACGCGGCGGCGCGAGGCCTTTGCTCATCAAGTTCGGCAGCTCGCGCTGGGCAAACTCGAAGCGCGCCTCGATCGCGATCTCGACTCGCGGCTCGCGACCGATCTCGACCCGTATGCCGCGGCCGACGCGCTGCTCCAAGGTTGGGGTTGATCTCGCCGAGTCCGCCCGTCACCGTCATGCCGCCGGCGCGCGCGATCGTCGAGCGCGCGTTCGACAAACTGCGTTCCTACGGCACGCCGCCGTACGTCGTGTACCTGGCCGATGCGGACGGAAACCTACGGCGTATCGCCTTTCGCGCGTCCGATGAGATGATGAACGACGTCAGCTATCCCATCGGCGACCGGCTGCCGCTAGCGAACATTTACCGCGCGTTCGTCGGCCCGCTCTCGCTCGCGGTCCACGAAGCGGTGATGCCGCCGAACGCGCAAAGCTCGCCGTCGCCGCGGAGTTCGAACGCCCCGAGCGGTTTGGAGTCGGATTTGAAAACGATCGTCACGGTCACGGCGAACGCGCCGCCGGCCTACCGGCTCGACGTGCGCGGCATCGAGACGATCGGCGGCCACCAGGTCTATCACATCGATCTTGCGCCCCGGCTCGACCCCGAACGCTTCGCGCTGCGCGCGCTCTGGATCGACACCAGCACCTACAACATCCGGCGCGCGAGCTACGTCACGCACCCCGATATCGTTCCGATCGGCGAGGCGGATCTCACGGTCGAATTCAGCCAGGTCGGCCCGTACTGGATCGCGGCGCGCTGGATCGTGCTCTATCACAGTCCCGACCTGCCGCACCCCGGCTATCGCGAGCTGGAAGTGAAGCAGATGACCTTCCCAACCAAGCTGCCCGACTGGCTCTTCGACGAGCGGGCCTACGAGCAGCACCGCAGGGACCACGACGTGGATTACCTGCACCACATCTTTCCGGGCGGGGCGCCCTGACTTCGGCGCTTGCGGGGCGGCCCGGCGTTTGGGAGAATACCTTGCGATACCACCCTTAAAGAGGAAGCCAGCTTGGCCAGAATGATCGAGCGCCCGGCGGCCGCAGGCCGCAGCGGGCCCGGCTCGGGCGCGACCGACCGCACGATCTCGGATATCCCGCTTCGCCCGGTCTACGAGCCCGCCGACGTTCAGCGCGTCGAGCCGCTCCCGGGCGTGTATCCGTACACCCGCGGCATCCATCCGAACGGCTACCGTGACCGGCTGTGGACGATGCGCCAATTCGCCGGCTTCGGAAACGCCAAGCAAACGAACGAACGCTATCATTTTTTGCTCGCGCAGGGCCAGCACGGCCTTTCGGTCGCTTTCGACATGCCGACCCTGATGGGCTACGATTCCGACGCACCGCAGGCGCGCGGCGAGGTCGGCAAATGCGGCGTCGCCATCGACTCGCTGCGCGACATGGAAGTGCTCTTCGACGGCATCGACATGGCCGATATCACGACCTCGATGACGATCAACGGGCCGGCCGCGATCGCGGTCGCGCAATACGTCGCCGCCGCCGAGAAGAAGGGTATTTCGCGCAAGGTGCTCGGCGGAACGATTCAAGCCGACATCCTCAAAGAGTACATCGCGCAGAAAGAGTGGATCTTTCCGCCGCGCCCGCACATGCGCATCATCGTCGACATGATCGAGTTCTGTACCGCCGAGATGCCGAGGTGGAACACGATCTCGATCTCGGGTTATCACATTCGCGAGGCGGGCTCGACCGCCGCGCAAGAACTCGCGTTCACGCTGGCCGACGGCTTTGCGTATGTGGAAGCGGCGATGGACCGCGGGCTCGACGTCGATGCTTTCGCACCGCGCCTCTCCTTCTTTTTCAACTCGCACATCGATTTCTTCGAGGAGATCGCGAAGTTCCGCGCAGCCCGGCGCATCTACGCGCGCCGCATGCGCGAGCGCTATCGCGCCAAGAACCCGAAGTCGTGGCAATTGCGGTTCCACACCCAGACGGCCGGCTGCAGCGCAACCGCGCAGCAACCGGAGAACAACATCGTGCGCGTTGCGTACGAAGCGATGGCGGCGGTGCTCGGCGGCACGCAATCGCTGCACACCAACTCGATGGACGAAGTGCTCGCGCTGCCGACCGAGAAATCGGTCGAGATCGCGCTGCGCACGCAGCAAGTTCTAGCTTACGAAACCAACGTTACCAACGTCACCGATCCGCTCGGCGGATCGTACTTCATCGAAGCCCTGACCGACGAGATGGAACGGCAGGCCGAAGCCTACTTCGACCAGATCGAAAACTACGGCGGCGTGATCGAAGCGATCGAAGCCGGATTTTTTCAAAAGGAGATCGCCGAAGCGAGCTATCGCTATCAGCGCTCGATCGAATCGAAAGACCGGATCATCGTCGGCGTCAACTATTTCGAACGCGACGAGGAGCGGGTCGAGATCGATTTGCTCAAGGTTACCGAGGAAGTCGCCCGCGGCCAGGCGCGTGCCCTTGCCGAGTTGCGTGCGAGCCGTGACGGCGGGCGCGTGCAGGCGACGCTCGATCGCTTGCAGCAGGCCTGCCGGAACGAGGGCGACAACGTGATGCCCCATCTGATCGACTGCGTCAATGCGTATTGTACCGAGGGCGAGATCGTGGAAGCGATGGCTGCCGTCTACGGGCGATACACGGAACGATCGGTATTTTGATATGTTGAAAATCAGCAACGAAGTGGACCGGCGCCGCGTACGGCGTACGCTCACCGAAGTCAAGGACAAGCTCGAAGAGGCGCTGCGCCTGAGCGAGCAATTGCAACAGCACAAAGGAAAGCATGGCGAATCGACCCCTGCGGATCATCGTCGCTAAGGCCGGCCTCGACGGTCACGACCGCGGGGCCAAGGTGATCGCGCGCGCATTGCGCGACGCCGGAATGGAGGTGATCTACACGGGTCTCTTCCAGACGCCCGAGCAGATCGTGCAGACGGCCATTCAAGAGGACGCCGACGGCATCGGCCTTTCGATCCTCTCGGGCGCGCACATGACGCTCTTTCCGCTCGTGCTCGAGCAGCTGCGTGCGCAAGGCGCCGAAGACGTCGTCTTTTTCGGCGGCGGAACGATTCCGCCGGAAGACGCGGATGAATTGCGCCGCCTGGGCGTCAAGGCGATCTTTACGCCGGGCGCGCCGTTGCAGGAGATCATCGACTTCGTCGAAGCCGAGTGCGGCAAACGCCGCGAACTCGTAGGATAAATCCTTGAGCGTGAGGACTCGGATCGCGCCGTCGCCGACGGGCGACCCTCACGTGGGCACGGCATACGTCGCGCTCATCAACTACGCGTTCGCCAAACACCACGGCGGCGCGTTCATTTTGCGCATCGAGGACACCGATCAGGCGCGCAGCACGCCCGAGAGCGAGGGCGCGATCTTGGATTCGCTGCACTGGCTCGGCCTTTCATGGGACGAGGGCCCCGACGTCGGCGGTCCCCACGGTCCGTATCGTCAGAGCGAGCGATCGGGAATCTATCAGCGCTACGCGCGCGAGCTGCTGGAGAAGGGCGACGCGTTCAAGTGCTTTTGCACGCCGCAGCGCCTCGAGGAGATGCGCGTCGCGCAGCGTGCCGCCGGCGTGCCGTCGCGCTACGACGGCCTGTGCCTGACCTATTCGAAGGAAGAAGCGGCGCGCCGCGAAGCGGCGGGCGAGCCGTTCGTCGTGCGCATGAAAGTTCCGGGCGCCGGGATCGCCGTCGTCGACGATCTGCGCCGCGGCAAGATCGAAATCGAGTGGAAGACCGTCGACATGCAGGTCTTGATGAAGTCCGACGGGTTGCCGACCTACCATTTGGCCAACGTCGTCGACGATCATCTGATGGAGATCACACACGTCATTCGCGGCGAAGAGTGGGTCTCGAGCGCCCCCAAACATCTTTTACTCTACCGGTACTTCGGCTGGGAACCGCCGAAGCTGATGCACGTTCCGCTGCTGCGCAATCCGGACAAGTCGAAACTCTCGAAACGCAAAAACCCGACCGGTATTCTGTTTTATCAGGCGATGGGATATCTGCCCGAGGCGTTGCTCAACTTTTTGGGGTTGCTCTCCAACGCGGCGAGCGAAGAGCAAGACGAGCTGATGTCGCTCGCGCAAATGGTCGAACGCTTCAACCTCGAGCACGTGCCGCTCGGCGGCCCGGTCTTCGACGTGCGCAAGCTCGACTGGCTCAACGGCCGGTACTTGCGCGAAGCCTTCGACGCGCAGGCCTTCGCGCAGCGCTTCTTCGCGTGGGCGCGCCGGAAAGAGCCTGAGCGCATCCTCACGCTGGCGCAGTCACGCGTCGAACGGCTGAGCGACGTGGCGCCTCTCGTCGCTTTTCTGTTTGCGGGACGGCTGCCGATGACGCTCGAGCAACTGCGTGCGAGCAAGCTCGACGACCCGGCGATGCGTCAAGCATTTTCGCTTGCGATACAAGAGTTCGACGGGCTCGCAAGCTGGGACATGGCCGCGATCGAGAGCGTGCTCCGCCGCGTCGCCGAGTCGATCGGCGTAAAGTTTCGCGACGCCGTCCGCGCGTTCTACATCGCGATGAGCGGCAGCTCCACCTCGATTCCGCTCTTCGATTCGATGGAGATGCTGGGGCGCGATCTGGTGCGCGAGCGCCTTCGCGGTGCACTCGATCTCCTGGGAGGGGCGAAATGAGCGTGCGCGCGATCGTGTTGGCGGCGGGCAAGGGAACGCGGATGAAGAGCCGCATGCCCAAGGTATTGCACGAGCTTTGCGGGCGCCCGATGCTGTGGTACACGTTGCGCGCGCTGCACGTCGCCGGGATCGACGACGTGATCGTCGTGACCAGCGGCGAGCTGCAAGAGGAGATCGCGCGCTTCGGCGTGCCCGGCGTCGTGCAGAGCGAGCAGCTCGGTACCGGGCACGCGGTCAAGATCGCGCTCGAGAACATCGGCGAGCGCGCGGACGGAAAAATCGTCGTCGCCTACGGCGACATGCCGCTTGTCCCGGCGGAGATCTTCGGGCGGATCGTCGGCGCGCTCGATGACGGCAAGGCGACGGTGATGTCGCTCGTCACCGTGAAGATGCCGCTGCCCTCGAACTTCGGACGCGTCGTGCGCCGTGGAAAGAACGTGAAGCGCATCGTCGAGGTGCGCGACGCCTCGGCCGACGAACTCGAGATCGAGGAGATGAACGCCGGCGTCTACGCGTTCGGCGAGCGCGAACTGCGCGAAGCGGTCGCGGCGCTCGAGAACGACAACGCGCAGAAAGAATATTATCTCACCGACGTGGTCGAGCACTTCGTTCGCAGCGGCAAACGTGTCCGGCCGATCCTAGTCGAGGATCACGTGCACGCGCTCGGGATCAACGACCGCGTCGAACTCGCGATCGCGCGGCGCGAGATGAACGCGCGGATTTGCGCGCAGCACATGCGCGACGGCGTGACCATTCTCGACCCCGCGACGACCTATCTCGAGCCCGAACTCGAGATCGGCCGCGACACCGTGATCTATCCCAATACCGCCATCTCGCTGCTCACGACGATCGGTGAGAATTGCACGATCGGGCCGAACGCGCGCCTTTCCGAAGCGCGCATCGGCGACCGGGTCGAGATCCGCGAGAGCGTGGTGGTGCGCAGCGAAATCGGCAGTGATTCGCTGATCGGGCCGTTCGCGCACATCCGCGGCCGCGCGAAGCTCGCCGGGCACAATCGGGTCGGCAATTTCGTCGAGATCAAGAATTCGGAGTATGCGCGCGGGGCGAAGTCCGCGCACCTCGCCTATCTCGGCGACAGTTCGATCGGCGAGGAAACGAACATCGGCGCCGGGACGATCACGTGCAATTTCGACGGTCAGCGCAAGAACCGCACGACCATCGGAAAGAATGTCTCGATCGGGTCCAACACCTCGATCGTTGCGCCGCGCACGATCGGGGACGGTGCGCTCACCGGCGCGGGCTCGGTCGTCACCAAGGACGTTGCGCCGGGCGAGCGCGTCGCCGGGAATCCTGCCAAGCCGCTGCCGCAGAAGGAAGCGGAGCCGTCTAAAGGCTGAATTTCAAGCCGACGAAACCGGCCGCCGCGCCGTAGGCTCCCATCGTCCGGTAAGCGCGAAGTTCGAGCGAGGTCAGCGGGCCGATCTTGTGATCCAAGAACGCCGTCGCCGTGCCGCCGGAATGTCCGGCGCCGAACTGCCCGATGCCGTAGCCGATCCCGATCGCGTTGTTGACGAAGGAAAACGTCCCGTCGACGGTCGCCGCGTACCCGCCGCCGCGCGCGAGCGGAAGGAAGCCGGTCAGGCCGATCGTGGCCGGAAGCAACGGCATCGCGCTCGTCGTGCCGAGCATGATGCCGGGGCCGGTGGCCGATGCACCGTTGCCGGTCTCGGTATAGAGTCCGCCGGCGACCGATCCTCCGGCGAATGCGGGAGCGCTCGTCGCGAGGCAGAGGCCGAGCGTCACGAACGCGGTGCGAGCAACCGATAGTTTCATATTGCAGAATGTACCCGTAGCGACTGGACCTATTCTGATAGCGAGGCGGCCGCTCGTTTGATCGCGTCGAGGCTCTCGACGAGGTCGGCGTCGGTCGTGCGCTGATTGACGATGCAGATGCGAATTGCGCGATGTCCTCCCACCAGCGTCGACGATGCGACCGCCTCGCCGCTCTCCTGGAGACGGATCACGAGTTCGTCGTTGAAACGATCGATCGCGTCGGCTGCGAGATCGCGGCGATAACGGAAACAGACGACGTTGAGCTGCACCGGGGCGAGCAGTTCGAGATCGTGATCCGCATCGACCAAATCGCCGAGCAGTCGCGCCTGCCGAACGTTCTCGGCCATCGCCGCACCGAGTTTGGCCGAGCCGTGCTCCTTGATCGTGAACCAGACCTTGAGCGCGCGAAACCCGCGTGAGAGATCGATCGTGAAATCCGTGAACCACGGTTGCCCGCTGGCCAAGCCGCGCTGCATGCGCGTGAGATACTGCGGCGCGGCGGCGAACGTCTCGCGATGAACCTCGGCTTCACGCACCAAGAGGCAACCCGCGTCGTACGGCACTTGCAGCCACTTATGAAAGTCGAACGCAATCGAATCGGCCCGCTCGATGCCGCGAAAACGGGGCGCGAGCGAGGGCGCCATCATCGCCGGCGCCCCGAGCGCTCCATCGACGTGATACCAAAGACCGTGGCGCTGCGCGACCTCGGCGAGTTCGTCGAGCGGATCGATCGCGCCGACGTCCACCGTGCCGGCGTTGGCGATCAGCATGAACGGGCGATTCCCGGCTGCGCGGTCTTCCGCGATCGCGCGCGCGACCACACCGGGTTCCATGCGCTGCAACGAATTCGCCGGCAGCACGCGCAGCGAACCGCTTCCCAAACCGGCGACCTCGAAGGCGCGGCGGATGCAGCTATGCGTTGCGGTGGAGGCATAGCCGATCAGACGGCCGCCCTCGCGCGTGATGCCGTGCTCGCGCACCGCCGGCCCGAGCGCGCGCGTGCGCGCGACCAGAACCGCGATCAAATTGGCGGCGGATGCACCCAGGGTCAGCACGCCGCTTGCACTCGGCGGTAGACCGAAGAGTTCACGGAACCACTGCAGCACCGCGCGTTCGACGTAGACGGCGCCGTGGTTGCGGCCGCCGAGGTTCGAATTCATCGTCGCGGCCAGCAGGTCGGCCAATGCACCGGTCGGCGTGCCTGCCCCTTGTACCCATCCGAAGAAGCGCGGGTGAATGTTCCCGCTGTTGTACGGCAAAATCGTTTCGACGAACTGGCGGTAGACGGAATCGAGCGGCGTCGGTTCGCGGGGCAGCGGCTCTTGCAGTCCGGCTGCAACCGCATCGGGCATCGCGCGCCACGCGGGACGTTGACGAACCTCCTCGAGATAATCGAGCGCGTCGTCGAGCGCGGCATGACTCAACTGCCGAAAGGCCGGCCAATCCGTAGGATCCAGCACGTTGCGGAACCTTCGACACGCGCGAGGGTCCTCTTCTCGCGCGTGACGGGCACTGGAACCAAGTGAGCCACATGAGCACCGCGCTACTCGTCGCGTTCCTCCTCAGCGCGGTCTTCGGCGCAGCGGCGCTGCGGTCGCAGGCGCGGCTGCGCGCGCAGAACGCGATCATTCGCGTGTTCCAGGCGCGCGAAGACTTCGTGTTGGATGCGGTTCGTGCGCTGCTCGACGCCTCGCGCCGCTCGAGCGCTGCGGTGGTCGAAACCCTCGCTCTGGCGATCCGGCGGCGCGATCCGGCGATCGACGCGGTGCTCGTCTTCGCGCCGAACGGCGAGGAGCTCGAATGCGTGTTTGCCGACGGACCGCGGGTCGAGCACTACGCGAGCATTCGGTTGCGGCGCGACGCCGATCACTTTCTGCCGGCGCGCGCGGCGCTCATCGGTCATCGTGCGAGCGGATGCGACGGCGTGCTGGTTCCGACCGATCGCCAAGCGCTGGCCGTACCGATGAGCGATTCGAACGGACTGCGCGCCGTCATCTACGTTTCGTCCTGCTCGGCCGATTCGATCGACGGCGAGGAAACGATCGTGCGCACGATCCAGCACGCAGCCTCGCCCTATGCGCTCGCGCTCGAACGCGAGCTTGCGCAAGCCGACGCCACCTACGACGGACTGACCGGGCTGCTCACGCCGCGCGCGTTTCGCACGCGGCTGCGCGACGAGATTGCGCGCACGCGATTCGGTGCGGCCGCGGTGTTGACGCTGTGGTTCGTCGATACCGATCGTTTCAAGTCGGTGAACGACACCTATGGCCACGCGGCGGGAGACGCCGTGCTGCAGGGCATGGCGGAACTGCTGCGCGCGCACGCCGTTCCCGAGATCGATCTGGTCGCACGCAACGGCGGCGACGAGTTCTGCGTGCTCATCCATGACGCGCAAAAGACGCTCGCGATCGAGCGTGCCCAAGCGTTCTGCGAGACGGTTCGCCGGAACGACTTTTCGCTGCCGATGCGGATCACGGCCAGCGTCGGCGTCGCCAGCTTTCCGCATGATGCGCGCGATGCCAATGAATTGCTCGAGGTGGCGGACGCAGCGATGTATCACAGCAAACGCACAGGCCGCGACCGCGTTTCGTTTGCCGTCAACGCAGGCGCGTTCGCCGTTTTCCGCGAGGGGAGCGTCGGAAGCGATCCGGCCGTGTAGGGGCGAACAGCCATCGGGTGACCCTGCGACCCAACGCGATCGATTATCGCCTCGATGCCCTCTCCTCCCATATGCTGCTCTCGCACTCGGCCGCGCAATTGGCCGATCCCGCGCGCCAGGCCGCGGCGCTGCGCCTCGTGCACTGGTACCTGCCCGGTTGGTTCCTGAGCGTACTTCTGCCGGTCTTTGGGCTGGCGTATTTCTGGCGCTCGGGACATGCGGCGGCATTACGCGACGCGCTGCGCCGGCGATTCGACGACGAAAACTTCGTCCGCTTCGTGTTCGGCGCCGTGCTCGGCGCGATCGTGCGGATCGCCGCGTTGCTGCCTAGCCTCTACCTGTATCGCCTCGAACGCCTGATGAGCCAGAGCGATCAGCTGCTGCGTTCGTGGAGCATCGATTGGATTTTGATCACCTTGCTTTGGATGCTGGTGGTAGGCGTGGTCACGGCCGGCGTGTTGTGGCTGGTCGATCGGACGCATCAGTGGTATCTCTACACGATCGGCATCATTCTCGCGCTCAGCTTCGCGGTTGCGTATCTTTCGCCGGTCGTAGCGGCGCCGTTCGAGCAAATCGTGCCGATGCCGCCGCGGACGCTGGCGGCCATCCGCGCGATCGAAACGCGGGCTCATATGGCAATCCCCGTGGTCGAACAAATCCGCGTGCGCTCGCACGTTGGAACCGCATACGTTGCCGGATTGGGCGCAACCCAGCGGATCGTGATCGGCAACGCGATCGTGGAGGTCACCAGCGCGCGCGAACTCCAATATGTCATCGCTCGCCAACTGGGATTCATCGCCAACGGCGCCCCTTGGAAGGTCGCGTTGATCGACGCGCTGCTGCTGATCGTCGGCGCAGCGATCGCGGTCGCCATCGCGGACCGGTTCGGTTTTCGGCGCGACGACGACCCGGTCTCGCGCTTCGCGCTGCTCGGCGCCTTTTTCGGGGTGCTCTATCTGTTCGCGGTACCCGGCGGCAACGCGCTCCTGCGCGGCATCTCGCTCGGCGCGGACGGGTACGCGCTCTCCCTCCACGTGAATCGCGCCGCCGCGGTGCGAAACGTGGTGCGCGCAACCGACGAATCCTTGACCGAGGTCTGTCCCGATATCCTGGCGCGCGTCTTCCTGCAGCGCGCGCCGGATCCCGCCGTGCGCGTGCACGACATCAACAACGTCGTCTCTACCTGCCCGCCGTAGCCTCTACGCGGCGAGGATGATGCCGCCGGTGACCTGCGTGCCCAGGTGCTGCGCGGTGAGCATCTCGACCAGGGCCGCGTGCGCGACGCGTCCGTCGA
The DNA here is from genome assembly GCA_035502855.1 of Candidatus Baltobacteraceae bacterium. Lineage (NCBI taxonomy): Bacteria > Bacillati > Vulcanimicrobiota > Vulcanimicrobiia > Vulcanimicrobiales > Vulcanimicrobiaceae > Vulcanimicrobiaceae bacterium. The sequence goes on along the minus strand of DATJTX010000023.1, from coordinate 69,381 downwards.
CGATCTGCGCGGCCGGGACGCCGCCGCGCACGCCGATTGCCGCGGCGCGGATCGCGCTGCGCAGTTCACCGTCGACGCGCGGATCGTCGGCCAGAGCGAGCGCTTCAGCCGGCGTGAGCTCGTCGATCAGCCGATGCGTTTGCGGGTCGGAGACACCGCCCTCGCGATGAAAGAAGATCGCGCGCGCGGCCTCGGTCGCAGCCGCAATCGCCGCCGCGACGTCGTCGGCCAGCACCAATTCGTCGTCGCCGAACGGGGCGAATGCGGTCGGTTCGACGACCGGAATGAATCCCGCGCCGATGAGCGTGTGCAGAATTCGCGTTTGCACGCGCCCGATGCCGCTCGCGGTTCGCGGCAGCAGAGCCGCATCCGAGCCGCCCAGCGTCACGGCCACGTTGGCGCTGCGATTGATTGCGCGCACGAGGCTGCGCGCAGCGAGCGGGTCGGGAGCCACGATGATCGGGCGAATGGCTTCGGCGGCGAGCACGCGCAGATCTTCGATCAACGTCGCGCCGTCATCGCGCGCGGTTGCGTCGTCGACTCGTACTACAAACGTTTTTCCGCTAAATGAGCTCGCTGTCCCGTACCTCGCTTTGCAGAGTTATCGGCACGTTGCCTACTCTACATTTAGTACCCAGTTGTTGACGAATTGCATCGCCGGCTCGAGACCCTGCTCGAACCAGAGTATTGCACCTTCGGCTGCCGCATCGATCACGCGCGATAGCAGAGCCGCTTCTTCTTTGCTAAAAGGGCTCAAGACGTGGTCGATCGAGTCGAGCGTAGGGCGTCCGACGCCGACGCGAAGGCGGGGAAAGCGGTCGCCGATCGTCGCGATGATCGAACGCAGCCCGTTGTGCCCGCCATGTCCGCCGAACGGGCGCATGCGCAGCGTTCCGAACGGCAGATCCATGTCGTCGACGATGACGAGAACGTTCTCCGGCGGCGTCCGGTACCACGAGGAGATCAGCCGCACCGGCGTGCCGCTCAGGTTCATGTACGAGGCCGGCTCGACGAGCACCAGACCACGGCGCGAATCGAAGAGCTGACGCGCCGAGTCTTTCTTCTTCCACGAAGTCAGATCGAAGCGCCGCGCGATCTCGTCGACAACCATGAACCCGGCGTTGTGCCGGGTTCGTTCGTATTCTTTGCCCGGATTGCCGAGACCGACGATGAGTCGTGGGGGCCCCTTTGGGGTCCCCAAACTCATTCTTGAGTTTGGGGCGTCGCGCCGATGACTTCGGGCGCGAGCTGCTCGGTGGTCGCACCGGCCGCCGCTTCTTCCAGATGCTGCGCCGTCTTCGACGACTCGACCGAAACCACGATCGTGTCGGGCGGCGTGAGCAGCTTGAATCCGTTCGGCAACGCAATGTCGGACGCACCGGCGTGTTGGTGGATGCCCAAATCCGAAACGTCGATCTCGAGATGATCGGGCAGTTGGTCGACCGGCCCCTCGACCTCCAGTTCGTGCACGAGCACGTCCATCACCCCGCCGAACTCACGCACGCCGCGTGCGGTGCCGATGGTGACGATCGGTACTCTCGCGCGCACTTCCTCGTGCTCCGACACGCGCTGCAGGTCGACGTGCTCGATCTTGCGCGTCACCGGATTGCGCGCGACCTCGCGCACCAGCACCGTGTCGGCCTTTTTCCCGTCCAGCGTCAGCGTGAGCAGCCCGTTGCGGGCGCCGCGATGGAGCAGGTCGTCGAAGAGTTTGGCTTCGAAGGCGAGATGCAGCGGCGCGGTGCCGTGACCGTAGAGCACGCCGGGAATTTTTCCGTCTCGGCGCAGCGCCTGCGCGCTGGTGGTGCCGGTCTTGGTCCGTCGTTCGACCGGCAGGGTAAGTTCTTTCTGTGCCAAGGTATTGTGTTCTCCAGAGATTAGCCGCTTGCGGCTTGAATGAGCGCGGCGGATTCGGCGGCAGCCGAGCCCGGCACCGGCGGCATCTCGACCGCCGGCGGCTCCTCGCCGTCGAAGAGGGCCGAGACCGAGCGATTGGTCGTGATGCGGCTGATCGTGTCCGCAAAGGTCTGCGCGATCGAGAGCTGCACGAATTTGGTGTGCGACCCTCCGGCCGCGAAGGGAATCGTGTTGGTGACGATGACCCGCTCGATCTGCGAATCTTCGAGCACGCGCATCGCGTCGCCGGCGAAGATGCCGTGCGTCGCGACCGTGTACACCGCCGTCGCGCCGCGGGCTTTGATCGCCTCGGCGGCTTTGGCGAGCGTGCCGCCGGTCGAGATCATGTCGTCGACGACGACCGCGATTTTGCCCGAAACGTCGCCGACGATGTCCGTCACCTCCGAGACGTCGGGCTCGGGCCGGCGCTTGAAAACGATCGCAAGCGAACTCTCCAGACGTTTGGCGAAGAGCTCGGCGCGGTGTACCCCGCCCGCGTCGGGCGAAACGACCACGACGCGATCCTTCGAGAGCTGCTCGCGCTTGAGGTAGTCGCAGAGCACCGGCATCGCCATCAAATTGTCGACCGGAAGGTCGAAGAACCCCTGGATCTGCGCCGCGTGCAAATCCATCGTCACCAGGCGCTTGGCGCCGGTAACCTTGATCAGGTTGGCCACCACCTTGGCCGAGATCGGCTCACGCCCTTTGGTCTTCTTGTCTTGTTTGGCGTAACCGTAGTACGGGATGACCGCGGTGATCCGGGCCGCTGAGGCGCGCCGCAGCGCGTCGATCATCAGCAGCAGCTCCATCAGCGCGTCGTTGACGCCGATGCGGCCGTCTTCCGACTTACAGATCGACTGAATGACGAAGACTTCCGAGCCGCGGACGTTCTCGCCGATCTCGATTCGCGTCTCTTCGTTCTTGAATTTGTCGACCAGCGATTTGCCCACGTGCAATTTGAGCCGCTTGGCGATTTCTTCGGCCAGCGCACGGTTCGAGTTGCCGCTAAAGAGCAAAGGATTGTGGCTCAACGGGTTGATTTCTCCAGGGGACCTGTGCTCCGAACCTTCAGCCGCATCGTGCGGCTAGGGTGGTGGGCAAGTTCCGCGGAGGCGGTGCACCCTCCCCTCATCGCGCGCGGTGCAACGGCGCCGCCGAAGCCCGGGTTGAAGGATTGCCTATGCCCGCGCACCGTTTTCAGCTCGTTGCCCCCTACGCGCTCGCCGGCGATCAGCCCGAGGCGACCGATGCCTTGGCCGAGGGGATTCGCCGCGGCGATCGCGCCCAAACGCTCTTGGGCGTGACCGGCAGCGGGAAGACCATGGCGATGGCGCGCGTCATCGAACTGGTACAGAAGCCCACGCTCGTGCTCTGCCACAACAAGACACTGGCGGCGCAGCTCTGCGCGGAATTCCGCGATTTCTTTCCGAACAACGCGGTCGAGTACTTCGTTTCGTACTTCGATTACTACCAGCCCGAGGCATACGTCCCCTCGACGGACACGTACATCGAGAAGGATTCCTCGATCAACGACGAGATCGAGCGCCTGCGCCATTCCGCCACGCAATCGTTGCTCACCCGGCCGGATACGCTGATCGTCGCCTCGGTCTCGTGTATCTACGGCCTGGGTTCGCCCTCCGATTACGTCGAGATGTCGGCGAAGATCCGGGTGGGCGACGAGATCGATCGCGATCTCCTCCTGCGCAAGCTGGTCGACATGCAGTACCGGCGCAACGACCTCAACCTGGTCCGCGGTACGTTCCGAGTTCGCGGCGACGTGCTCGAGTTCGTCGGCGTCGACGACGAGCTGGTGCACCGGATCGAGTTCTTCGGCGATACGATCGAGGCGATCAACGTGGTCAACATGCTGACCGGCGAGTACGTCGAGAGTAAGGACGAACTGCTGATCTTTCCGGCCAAGCACTTCATCACACCCGATGAAAAGCTGCGCCGCGCGATCGCCTCGATCGAAGTCGAGCTGGACGAGCGGCTGCGCTTTTTCAAAGAGCACGGGAAGCTGCTCGAAGCCCAGCGGCTCGAGATGCGCACACGTTACGATCTCGACATGCTGCGCGAGGTCGGCTACTGCAACGGCATCGAGAACTACTCGCGCCACCTCACCGGCCGCGAGTCCGGTTCGACGCCGTGGTGTCTGCTCGATTTTTTCCCGAAGGACCACCTCTATTTCATCGATGAGTCCCACGTGACGCTGCCGCAGGTGCACGCGATGTATGCCGGCGACCGTTCGCGCAAGCAGGTTCTGGCCGACCACGGCTTCCGCTTGCCGAGCGCGCTCGACAACCGTCCGCTCACGTACGAGGAGTTCGAGGATCACGTCGATCAGATCGTCTACGTGTCGGCGACGCCGAGCACGTACGAGACCGGACGCAGTGCGCAGACGGTCGAGATGATCATCCGGCCGACCGGTCTGGTCGACCCCGAGGTCGAGGTGCGCCCGACCCGCAACCAAGTCGACGATCTGATGGAAGAAGTTCGCCTGCGCGCCCAGCGCGGTGAGCGCGTGCTGGTGACGACGCTGACCAAGAAGATGGCCGAGGACCTCACCGATTTCTTGCTCGAGAACGGGCTGCGCGTACGCTATCTGCACAGCGAGGTCGACACGCTCGAACGGGTGGCGATCCTGCGCGACCTGCGTCTGGGCGTCTTCGACGTGCTGGTCGGCATCAATCTCTTGCGCGAGGGACTCGATCTACCCGAGGTCTCGCTGGTCGGCATTCTGGATGCCGACAAGGAAGGCTATCTGCGCAGCGCCACCTCGCTGATCCAAACGATCGGACGCGCCGCGCGCAACGTCGAAGGCAAGGTGATCATGTACGCCGACAACGTGACCGAGTCGATGGCCCGCGCGCTCGGTGAGACCAAACGGCGTCGCGAGCTCCAGCTGGCGTTCAACCAAGAACATGGGATCGAGCCGCGCTCGGTGCGCAAGGAGATTCGCGACATCCTGAGCATGGTCGGCGCGAATGAGGAGACGGCCGAAAAGGTCAAACTGGACAAGATTCCCCGCGACGTCGCGATGAAGATGGCCGCCGAGCTCGAGAAGAAGATGCGCGAATACGCTGCCAACCTCGAGTTCGAGAAGGCCGCCGCGCTGCGTGACGAATTGATCCAATTGCGCAAGCAGATCGGCGGCAACGAGTCGTTGCTCTTCCAGGGCAAGGCGCCGAAGATCTTCGATACCGCGCTCAAGGAGCTCGTGTAATGGTCTCTCGTGGCGATTTTCTGCAAGCCGGCGCCGTAGCCGGTGCCCTCGGCGTCGCGGCTGCGGGCGAAGCCTCGCCGGCCGCGGCCGCGGGCGGCCGGATCAAGATGCGCTGGTTCGGCGGCGGGGTCTACGAGCTGGCGAGCCTCGACGATTCCGCGATCGTCTTGGTCGACGCGTGGATCTGGAACAACACCGGGTGGACCGCGTTCGGGATCGAGAAACCGCCCGAGCTGCGCAGCGCGGCAGCCTACGCGGCGCATTTGAAATCGCGCAATCCGGGCGCCGTGCTGGTCGCGCTCACCCACGATCACGGCGACCATATCGGCGACTACTTCGAATTGCTGGCGGCGCTGGTGAGTGCCGGCTTACCGGTGATGACGACGGGTCAGAGCGATCTGATGCGCGTGGGTCTCGTGCCGAAATTCAAGGCGGCCAACCTCGACATGCCGACGCTCGTTGCGAATAAAGGGGCGGGCATGAATTTCGGCGGTGAGACGGTACATGGTCCGATTCGCGCGTGGCTCGTTCCCGCAATCCATTCGACCGCGCTCGCCTATCCGTCGGCCGGATTCATGCTCGATTTCGCGGGCACGCGCGTCTACGCTTCCGGTGACACCGACTACTTCGGCGACATGCACGAGCTCGGCAAACGCTACCAGCCGAAGATCGGCGTCGTGTGCTGCGGCAACGGCGCCTTCACGATGGGGCCGGCTGAAGCAGCGATGACGTGCAAGGCCGTCGGTGTCGCGCACGCCGTGCCGGTGCACTACGCTCACAACCCGCTCGTGCTGGGGCCGCACGCCGGCGAACAGTTCGCACGCGAGGTCGCCAAGATTTCGTCGCAGATCGCGGTGACGGTGATGCACCCCGGCGAATCCGTGACCATTTCCTGAAATTTTACCGCGAGCTCATGAGCTGCTTAACAAAAATAGGCGTCGCCCCTCGAGCGTTACTAACAGCTAGTACACAGGACGATGGACGCACAATAAACGTCGTGCCCACAGTTTCCCCATTTTCCACATTGTAACACAAGCGGTCGTGGCGTACAAGTGTTCGCCCGCGATATATAGGGAATAATCGGAGGAGACGAAAAACCTCGGTGTGGAGGTGCGATACGGATGGCGTATCGGGGGCGGACAACTTCGCGTCGGAAGGCTATACCAAAAGCCGCGAGGCGCGTCGGCCGTGCGGGTCGAGCAGCGCAAAAGCCAAATGCTCAAGTCGAAGACAGTTCGCGGCGCGAGCTGGTTTTCGGTGTGGTTGTCCCTCTGGGCGTCGACAAAGATATCATCGAAAAATCCCTCCGCAAAGCACTCAGTCTCGCAAACTACAAGCTAACCAGAATCAAGATAAGTGAATGGCTTGAGCAATTCTCCGAATCCGCTTCGGAGATTGCCGAGGCGACCGTAATCGAGCGCAAACGCCTCCTTATGGATGCCGGAGATCATGTTCGGGAGCGGTGGAGCGAATTTACGAACTCCACTCGGGGTGACGCCGCAGCATTGGCAGCTATCGCCGCAATCCAGAAAGAACGCGACAAGACAAATCGCAAGAATAAGATCAACTTGGTAGGTGACGAACATTATGCGACGGTTCCATTAGACAGTCGCGCGTATTTCATCGACTCGCTTAAGCATCCTGACGAACTGGAACGCTTGAGGCGGGTCTACGGACCAGCTTTCATTAGCATCGGTGTGTACGCACCCATCATTTCACGTCTCGCGTCTCTCGAGCTCGATGCAGTATCGGATTCGGAGCGTGCGATGATTCCCGACCTAATGCGCCGTGATGAGAACGCTGACGAGAGCCTTGGGCAAAAAGTCGGCGATGCGTTCTTTGCGACCGACTACATCATTGATGCGACGGACGATCCTACCGATGTTCTAAAAAATCTCGAAAGGCTAGTCCATCTAATATTCGGTGATGCTTTCTTGACGCCGAGCAGAAACGAACTTGGTATGTTTCTGGCAAGGGCCGCACAGGTTCGTTCCGGTTCCATGGCGCGGCAGATCGGCGCCGCTATACTTCGGTCCGATGGCTCCGCGGTTAGCGTCGGAACAAACGAGGTTGCAAAACCTATGATTGGTGGCCAGTATTGGCCCCCTGACGACTCTCTATACAGTGGCCGCGATATGGTCTACAAGAACAGCGACGGGAAAATCCGCGACACAAGTGACGCTTTTCGCGAGTTGATGGTTCGCGACATATTGGACAGGCTCGCCAAAGCGGGCGCACTGACCAACGAGCTGGCGAACATCGACTCCTCGAAGCGTGTTGAGAAGTTATTTTACGACGCTGACGGCCCGCTACGAAAAGCTAAGGTTCGAGAGAATATTGATTACGTTCGCGCAGTCCATGCTGAGGCATCAGCGTTACTTGACTGCGCGCGACACGGCGTTGCCGTCCAGGGAACAACCATGTACACGACGACTTTTCCTTGCCACGAGTGCGCTAAGCACATCGTAGATGCTGGCATTTCCGAAGTCGTGTATTTGGAGCCATATCCTAAAAGCGGGACGTCTTTACTCTACCGTGATTCCGTATCTGTTGATCCTCCCGGAAAGGAAAAGGGCATTCGCGTGCCTTTCCGTACGTTCGTCGGCGTTGCGCCCCCGCGCTATCTAGAGTTCTTTTCTATTGCTTCGAACCGAAGGAAGGACTCTCGGGGCAACAAGCTGTCGTTCGATATACGCACCGAGTCCCCGTCATTGCCGTATTACACGCCCACCGCAAAAGCTGCTACCACAGCAGAGTCACTCGAGTTGAAGCCATTTAGCGACTTCACTGAAATGTTTATTTTACAGGGAAAGGAAACATGAAAGTTCATGCGCGATCGAAATTTGCTATCGGAGTTCGTTGAGAGGCAAAAGAAAATATCAGCCGGGATACCCGACTGGATGTTCGAAAAGCCGGCTGTGAAAAGCGATAGGCAGACGGAACCGAAAGAACAGAAGCGGGATAAGTAGAAAAAGTGAGGCGCAAGAGCATCTGCGCCTCACTTTAGTCCGGGGGCTCGCCCCGCGCTATGCCGGGCAGCACGGGCGGAACGAATTGGCTGCCTAGATAAGAAGTCTCCATATGCGCATCCCGCTACGCGAAGTCGAAGGGACGGCGGCACTCGCGTGCTTTGAGGCGACGCTGCCGCCGAGCGCGGACGCGGCGACGCTGCGCTATGCGACGCGAACCGGCGCGATCGCCTACCTCGACCAGCGCATCGCGGGCGCCTACGACCGCGAACATCACGGTGTCGCAATCGGCGCTTCGGCGCGCGAACGCACGCTTCGGCTCGAGGTCGAACGGCGCTCCCTTCCGACCAACGGGTTACCCTCCGGTGACGGGCTGCGCTGGTCGTGGATGCTTCGCAATGCCGCGCCGCGTCCGCAGACCTACGTCGAAGTCGAACCGGCGCAGCGCAACGGCCGTACGAACGCGCCGGGACCGGCGATTCTGTGGGGCCACTCGCATCTCGACGTGGCGTGGCTGTGGAATTATTCGCAGGCGCGGCGCAAGGCGGTGCGCACCTTCGCGAACGCGGTAGCGTTGGCGCAGAGCGATCCCACCTTCGTCTTCATGCAGAGCCAGCCGCAGCTCTACGAGTTCGTGCGCGACGATGCGCCGGAACTCTTTGCGCGCGTGCGCGAAATCGTGCAGGCGGGCCGCTTCGATCCCGACGTTGCCGCACTCTGGGTCGAACCCGATGCGAATATTCCCTCGGGTGAATCCCTGCTGCGCCAGATGCTCGAGGCGCAGCGCTACTGTAACGAGCACTTTGGAATCGATCCGGCGATCGCGTGGCTTCCCGACACGTTCGGATTCGCGAACACGCTGCCGACGCTGCTCGCGCACGCCGGCATTCCCTATTTCGCGACGACCAAGTTGCAGTGGAACGACACGACGCGCTTCCCGCATCCGCAGTTTCGCTGGCGCGGTCCGGACGGAAGCGAGGTGGTGGCGGCGGTGCTGGCCTCGTACGAAGGCGCGCCGGACGCGGGGCGCCTGGCGCTCGCGCGCGAGCGGGCCGAGCCCGTGGTCGTCGGATACGGCGACGGCGGCGGCGGTCCGACGAGCGAGCAACTGGCGCAAGCGCGGGAAGCCGGGCATTGGGAACGGCCGCGAACGTGGTTCGATTCGCTCGCAGCCCGTCCTGACGCGCTGCCGATCCACCAGGACGAACTCTATCTCGAGTATCACCGCGGCACGTATACGACGCATCACGACGTGAAGGCGGCGAACGCGCAGTTCGAGCGCGCGCTCTCGGCGATCGAAGAGCAGCTCGCGTGGTGCATCGCGGTCCATGCGCCGCGCGAGGGGATCGAGCGTGCGCGCACCGCGCTCGATCACGTGTGGCGCGCGGTGCTCTGCAATCAGTTTCACGACGTGCTTGCCGGCGCCGCGATTCGCGAGGCCTACGAGGAAGCGTTTGCGCTCTACGACCGTGCGCGCGAATTGTTGGGCGCGCTCGAAAGCGCGGCGGTAGCGATGTTGCCGCGCATGAGCGCGAGCGAGCCGTCGATCGAGCCGTGCCGGCCGGTGCGTGACGGCAGCGACATCCACTTCGATAACGGCCTCGTACGCGCGACCTTTACCCAGAGCGGCACGCTGCTCGAGCTGGAGTCGCCGCGGGTTCGCGCGCCGGTCGCGCAGGCGAATCTGCTCGCCGCGTATCGCGACCGGCCGAAGAAATGGGATGCCTGGAACCTCGACCGGGACTACGAACGGCATCGCGTGCGCGTGCGACCGGCAGGGTGCGAGGTGAACGAGGAATCCGCCCAGCTGCGCTTTCGCATCGGCGCTTCGCCGGCGACGATGGCGATCGAGCTGCGGCGCGGCGAGCCATTCGTTCGCGTGAGCCTCGCCGTGGACTGGAACGAGGCGCACACGATCCTGCGCCTCGAGAATTGGCTCGCGATCCAGGACGACGGCGTGCTCTACGGCGCACCGCACGGAACGATCCGGCGCAGCGCGCGCGCCGAAACGCCGCCCGAGCGCGCGCGCTTCGAAGTTCCCGGGCAGCGTTTCGCCGCGGCAGCAGACGCGCGCGCCGGATTTGCCCTGTTCGTCCTCGATACCTATGGTTGGTGCGCGCGCGTACTCGAGCGCGGCGGCATGCGGCTGGGAGCGTCGCTGCTGCGCGGGCCGCGTTGGCCCGATGCATCGGCCGACCGCGGACAGGCGAACCTCGCGTGGGCGTTCGCACCGTACGAGCCGGGCGTCTCGATCGGCGCGATCGAAGCTGCGTGGGAGCGTTTCGCCGCGCCGCCGCGCGTGCGGCTGTTTCAATGCAGCGAGCCGGCAACTGTCGTCGCGGCGTGTAAGCCCGCCGCCGACGGGGACGGCGTGATCGTACGCGCGCGCGAGTGCGACGGCGCCGCGCGCGAGCTGCACTTACGGTGCGGGGCGCGTATGCGCGAAGTTCTTGCGGTCGACGGGATGGAACGGCCCAGCGGCGGCGATGCGGCGATCGAGGGCGAGGAGATCCGCTCGCGGATCGGTGCGTTCGGGCTGCGCAGTTTTCGGGTACGGTTTTAGCGGGTATGGCTTGAAGAATTGAAGCGAGATTTTGAAGTCGTCCTCTTCGATTTGGACGACACGCTGCACGACGACACCTTTGCGTTTACGAGCGCGGCGGAAGAAGTCGCGCGCGAGATCGCGCTCGAGCATGGCGTCGATGCGCTCGCACTCAAGCGCGCCTACGTTGCCGAAGCCGAGGGTTTTTGGCATCGCCTGACGCCGGAGCAGCTCAAAACGCGTCTGGTCGGGATTCGCCACGCGATGTGGAATGCGGCGCTGGAACGCGTCGGCATCAGCGATCGCGCGATCGCCGCCAAGAGCGCGTCGCGGTATCACGAATACCGCAAAAAATACTTCACGATGTTTCCCGGTGCGATCGAGGTGCTGCGCATGCTGCGCGCGCGGGGAATGAGGCTCGGCATTTTGACCAATGGATTTTCCGAGACGCACCGCGAGAAGATCGCGATGCTGCAGATCGGCGAGTTCTTCGATGCGATCTTCATCGCCGACGAGGTCGGCATGATCAAGCCGGATCCGTTGCTCTTCGCGCACGCGTGCACGACGCTCGGCTCGGCGCCCTCGCGCAGTGCGATGGTCGGCGACCGCTACGAGCGCGACGTGCAGGGCGCGCTCGAGGCCGGGCTCTACGCGATCTGGCTCAACGTGCGCGGCGAGCGTTTGCCGCCCGGCGTCCCGCCGCCGGATGCCATCTGCTCGACGATCGGCGAGGTACCGGGATTGCTGGAGAACGCATGATCGGGCGCGCATGGGTGCTGCTCGTGCGCAACCCGGTCATCCTCGTACCCGGCATCGTGATCGGCGGGATTTCGGCCGGCGCCGAATTCGGATTGGACGCGCTCCCGATGGACCGCTGGGTCGCGGACTTCGCGCTTTTCATCGTGACGCTGGCGCTGGCGCTCGCGCAGATGGCGTACGTGACCGGCATGGCGGGTGCCGCGTGGCGAGGCGGGATTGCAACACTGCGCGACGGATGGGAGGCGCTCAAAGCGCGCACGGCTTCGGTTGCCGGTGCGGCGGCGCTCCTGCTGATCATCGGTTTTTGCGCGGCGACGCTTGCTCCGGCGACGTTCGCGGTCACGTTGCTCGCGTACGCGCTGTTCTTCATCTATACGATGGCCGCGGTCGTGATCGGCGGGCGCTCGCCGGTCGCGGCGTTGGTCGAGTCCGCGAGCACGGCGCTGGCGAACGTGCTGCCGACGCTCGGCGTCGTGGCGCTGATCGTGGTGATCGCCATCGCAGGCGGCGCGCTCGGCTCGCTGGCGGGCCGGTTTTCGCAGTTGGCCGGTTGGCTGGTGGCGGGACTCTTGCAGCAGGTCATCGTAGCGTACGCCTCCCTCGTGGTCGCCGGGGAGTATCTGCAACTAACCAAGCGACCCACCTTGTTGTAAAGAAGAACGCTATGGCCTCCGGTCTCGACTCCATCGTTATTAAGGGCGCGCGCGAGCACAACTTAAAGAACGTCGATCTCACGCTGCCGCGCAACGCGCTCATCGTCGTGACCGGCCTCTCGGGCTCGGGCAAATCCTCGCTTGCCTTCGACACGATCTACGCCGAGGGTCAACGGCGCTACGTCGAGTCGCTCTCGTCGTATGCACGGCAATTCTTGGGTCAGATGGAGAAGCCCGACGTCGATTACATCGAGGGGCTCTCTCCCGCGATTTCGATCGATCAGAAGTCGACCTCGCGCAATCCGCGCTCGACGGTCGGCACGGTTACCGAAGTCTACGATTACCTGCGTCTGCTCTACGCGCGCGTCGGCACGCCGCATTGCTACAACTGCGGCCGGGAGATCAGCTCGCAATCCAGCGAGCAGATCGTCGATTCGATCATGGAGCTGCCCGAGGGCGCGCGCATTCAAGTGCTTGCGCCGTTGGTGCGCGGTCGCAAAGGCGAGTACGCCAAGCTCTTCGAGGAGATCGCCAAAGAAGGCTTCGCCCGCGTGCGCGTGGACGGCGAGATCAAGGAACTGCGCGAGAAGATCGTCCTCGACAAGAAGCGCAAGCACACGATCGAGGTCGTGGTCGATCGTCTGGTGATCAAGCCCGAGATTCGCAAACGTTTGACCGACTCGATCGAGACGACGCTGCGGCTCTCGAGCGGCATCGTCACGATCCTCATGGACGAGCGCGAGCTTACGTTCAGCGAGGCGTTCGCCTGCGTCTACTGCGGGCTCTCGTTCGAAGAGCTCGCGCCGCGTCTGTTCTCGTTCAATTCGCCGTACGGTGCGTGCCCGGCATGCAGCGGTCTGGGCGAGAAGATCGAGATCGATCCGTGGAAAGTGATTCCGGATCGCACGAAATCGATCGCCGGCGGCGCGATTCTCCCGTGGAGCAAGAACATGGGCAGCGGGCGCTTCCCGTCGATGAACCCGTATTACATGCAGCAGCTCGAACGCGTGCTGCGCAAGTACCGGGTCAAGACGTCGACGCCGGTCGAGGACCTCTCGGACGAGGTACTCGACGTCATTCTCTACGGCACCGACAAAGAACAGGACTTCGCGTATACTTCGCGTGCCGGGAAGACGTGGGAATACCGCTCCTCGTTCGAAGGCGTGATCAACAACCTGCAGCGGCGTTACAGCGAAACCTCGAGCGAGTACGTCAAGGAAGAGATCGAGAAGTACATGTCGGCCTCGATCTGCCCGGTCTGTCACGGCGCCCGGTTGAAGCCGGAAGCGCTGGCGGTGACGGTCGGCGGCAAGAACATCGACGAAGTGACCCGGATGTCGATCGAGAACGCCGAAGCGTTTTTCCGCGCGCTCGAGTTGACGCCGCGACAGGAGCAGATCGCGCACCAGATCGTCAAGGAGATTCGCGCACGGCTCGGGTTCTTGACCAACGTCGGATTGAACTATCTTACGCTGGCGCGCTCGGCCACGACGCTCTCGGGCGGCGAGTCGCAGCGCATCCGTTTGGCGACGCAGATCGGCAGCGCGCTGGTCGGCGTGCTCTACATTCTCGACGAACCGTCGATCGGCTTGCATCAGCGCGACAACGACCGGCTCCTCGCGACGCTCAAGACGCTGCGCGATCTCGGCAACACGCTGATCGTGATCGAACACGACGAGGACACGATGCGCACCGCCGACGTGATCGTCGATATCGGTCCCGGTGCGGGCGCCGAAGGCGGCGAGATTCTCACCGCCGGGACGCTCGAGGCGATCCTGGCCAATCCCCTCTCCGAGACCGGTGCCTATCTCTCTGGCCGCAAATTCATTCCGATCCCGAAGATCCGGCGTACGCCGCGCGGCTGGCTCGACGTGCGCAAGGCCGCCGCAAATAATTTGCAAGGGGTCGACGTGCGCTTTCCGATCGGCGTGTTGGCAGCCGTAACCGGCGTGAGCGGCAGCGGAAAGTCGACGCTGGTCAACGCGGTGCTCGTGCGCGCGCTCAACCAGCACCTGCACGACCAGCCGGCCGGCGGAACCTACGGTACGGTCAAAGGCGCGCAGCAGCTCGACAAGCTGGTCGTCATCGACCAGTCACCGATCGGCCGCACGCCGCGCTCGAATCCGGCCACGTATACCGGCGCGTTCGATCACATTCGCGAACTCTTCTCGATGGTGCCGGAAGCGAAGATACGCGGCTATTCGCCGGGGCGCTTCTCGTTCAACGTGAAGGGCGGACGGTGCGAATCGTGCGAGGGCGACGGCATCATCAAGATCGAGATGCACTTCCTCCCCGACGTCTACGTGCCGTGCGAGGTGTGCAAGGGCAAACGCTACAATGCGCAGACGCTCGAAGTAAAGTACAAGGGCAAGACGATCGCCGACGTGCTCGAGATGCGCGTCGACGAAGCCTCCGAACTCTTTGCGAGCATTCCGCGGATCCACAACAAGCTCAAGACCATCTGCGAGGTCGGCTTGGGTTACATCAAAATGGGGCAGCCGGCCACGACCCTCTCGGGCGGCGAGGCGCAGCGGGTGAAGCTCGCGACCGAACTCTCGCGGCGCTCGACCGGGCGCACGTTCTACGTGCTCGACGAGCCCACGACCGGGCTGCACTTTGCGGACATCCACAAACTGCTCGAAGTGCTGCAGCGCCTGGTGCAAACGGGGAATACCGTGCTCGTGATCGAGCACAATCTCGATGTTATCAAGACCGCGGACTATCTGATCGATCTCGGGCCCGAGGGCGGTGATCGCGGCGGGACGGTCGTCGGCACGGGGACGCCCGAGGAATTGGCCGCCAATCCGGCCTCGTATACGGGCGCGTATCTCATTCCGGTGCTCGAAGACCAGCGCGCCGTCGGCCATCACCGGCCCGACAGCATCGCGCTCGAGCGGTTGGAACGGGAAAACATGCAGGCGCTCGGCGAGCTGGCGAAGGGTGACCGCGTCGCCGTCGAAGCGTAGCTTTCGTGTTCTCGGTGGTGATGCTGGTTTGCAACGACCTCGCGCGCTCGCGCGACTTTTATCGGAACGTCATGGGGCTGCGGGTTCTCGTCGACCGCTCGCCCTATTGGATCGAGTTTGCACTGGCGAACGGCGTCAAATTCGGGCTGCATCAGCGCAGCGATCTCCTCGCCGTGCGGCCGGGGTCGCTCCAACTCGGCTTTACGGTCGAGAGCGTCGATAAGTTCGTCGCCGACTGCAGCGCGCTCAACGTGCCCGTGCTCCAATATCCTTACGACGAAGAGGGCATGCGCATCTCGGTGATCAGCGATCCCGACGGCTATCCGATCCAAATCGGATCCAAGAATTAGTGCCCTCCCTCCGCAAGCGCGCGGAGGAGTTGCGCGCGCAGATCGAGGACGCCAACGAGCGTTACTACATCCTCGACGATCCGGCGATCAGCGACGCCGAATACGACGGCTTGCTGCGCGAGCTGATCGAGATCGAGAGCGCGCATCCCGAGCTGCGCACGCCGGATTCGCCGACGCAGCGGGTCGGCGCAGCACCCTCGGAGCGCTTTGCTCCGTTCGAACATTCGGCGCCGATGCTGAGCCTGGCCAACGCGTTCGACGAAAACGAATTACGCGCGTTCGACGAACGCGTGCGCAAGCTC
This sequence comes from Candidatus Baltobacteraceae bacterium, assembly GCA_035502855.1. Classification (NCBI taxonomy): domain Bacteria; kingdom Bacillati; phylum Vulcanimicrobiota; class Vulcanimicrobiia; order Vulcanimicrobiales; family Vulcanimicrobiaceae; species Vulcanimicrobiaceae bacterium. Next base: position 53,721 of record DATJTX010000023.1, on the reverse strand, counting down.
GCCGGTGAGCCGGTTTCGTACGTCTGCGAGCTGAAGATCGACGGTCTTGCGATCGCGCTGGATTATCGCGACGGTGTGCTTGCGCGCGGCGGAACGCGCGGCGACGGGCGGACCGGCGAAGACGTCACCGCCAACCTGCGCACGGTCGCGAGCATCCCGCTGCGCCTCTTCCCGTCCACCCCGAGCCGCTCGAAGGGCTTTCTCGAGGTTCGCGGCGAGGTCTACCTCAAGAAGAGCGATTTCGAGAAGCTCAACGCGCGGCGCGAGCGCGCGGGACAACCGGTCTTCGCGAATCCGCGCAACGCGGCGTCGGGCGGCGTGCGTCAACTCGATCCGAAGCTGACCGCGCAGCGCCGTCTCTCGTTCTTCGCCTACGCGGTCGCGCACGGGCCGGCGCTGAAAACACAGAGCGAGGCGCTGGCATACCTGCGCGCGGCGGGTTTCAGCGTCAACGATCACATCGAGAGCGTCGCCGACGTGGAGGAGGTGATCGCGTTCTGCCGCCGCTGGGAGCGCGATCGCGACAGCCTCGACTACGAGATCGACGGGGTCGTCGTCAAAGTCGACGATCTCGCGTTGCAGGAGCGGCTCGGCGCGGTCTCACGCGATCCGCGCTGGGCGATCGCGTTCAAGTTCAAACCGCGCGAGGCGCGAACGAAGTTGCTCGGTATCACGATCACCGTCGGCCGCACCGGAACCCTCAATCCGAATGCGGTGCTCGAGCCGGTGCAGATCGGCGGGGTCACCGTCAAAAGCGCGACGCTGCACAACGCCGAGTACATCGCGAGCAACGACATTCGCATCGGCGATCGGGTGATCGTGATGCGCGCGGGCGACGTCATCCCGCGCGTCGTCGCGCCGATTCCGGCCGAACGCACGGGCCAAGAACGGCGTTTCGAAATGCCCGATACCTGTCCGGTCTGCGGCAGCGCGGTCGATCGTCCGCCGGGCGAGGCGATGTCGCGCTGCACCAACGCCGCCTGTCCTGCCCAAGTCTACGAACGCGTCCGCCACTTCGCGTCGCGCGGCGCGATGGACATCGAAGGATTGGGCGACGTGCTGGCCGAGCAATTGACCTCACTGGGTCTGGTACACGACATCGCCGACATCTATGCGCTCGATACGGCCGCACTCGAATCGGTCCCGCGGATGGGCGAGAAGAGCATCGCCAAATTGCTCGCAGCCGTCGGCGGCTCGAAATCACGCGGGCTCGCGCGCGTGCTCACGGGCCTGGGCATCCGGTTCGTGGGCGAGCAGACGGCCGCGATTCTCGCCGGAACCTTCGGTTCGATCGACGCGCTCGCGCAGGCCGGCGAGGCGGATTTGCAGCGGGCGCCGGGGATCGGACCCGAAGTCGCTGCCAGCGTGCGGCTCTTCTTCGAGCAGCCCGCCAACCGGGCGATGATCGAACGCTTGCGTGCCGCGGGGGTGGTGATGGAGGGCGCACGGCGCCCGGCCGCGACCGGCTCGCTCGCCGGAAAGACGTTCGTCTTGACCGGGACGCTGCCGACGCTCACACGCGAGGCCGCGACGGCGTTGATAGAATCACGGGGCGGCAAGGTCACCGGGTCGGTCAGCAAGCGGACCGATTACGTGGTCGCCGGGGACGAAGCCGGAAGCAAGCTGGCGAAGGCCCGCGAGTTGGGAATTGCCGTCATCGACGAGGAGGGGTTGCGGGCAGCATTGGAGGAGTAGCCTGCTTACGACCTGTCAGTGCGGGGGTGGAGTACCATGGTCGCAACAAGATCGGAAATTTCGCAACGGCACGCGCAGCTACACGAAGGTGCGGCGTGCCTTTTTCGCGCGCTCGACGAGCACGACGGCCAGACCGTTACCACGGCGTTTCGCCGCTTTACCGATGACTTGGAAGCGCATCTGAGCATCGACCTTGCGGTCGGTTACCGGTTGCTGCTTCGGCATCCCAGCGATTCCGTTCGTCGAATCGCCGAACGCGTCATCGACGAACAAGAACATTTTCCGCAGCAGTTCGAGGTGTTTTCGGCACGCTGGCGGCGAGCAGATCGTCACATGTTTCTCACCCAAGCGTTCCGCGACGAACTCGAGACGCTGGTGAGCAATCTGCTCAAGCGGATCCGCATCGAAGAGCGCTTGTTGAGCGCGCTCTCAAGCGTAGCGTAACAGACTCGAGGGCGGAACGCGCGGCGGAAGCGCTCCCGCGAGCGCTTCGGGTAAGTCGCCGGCAATCACGCCGACCGGCCGCTGCGCCGCGCAGCGCCGGGCCGCCAAGCCGTGCCAGTACGCGCCGGCGCGGGCTGCGTCGACCGGTGAGAGCCCTTGCGCGAGCAGCGTTGCGATGATGCCGGTCAGCACGTCGCCCGTTCCCGCGGTGGCGAGTGCACTGGTCCCGGTCGGATTGATATGCGTGACGTTGCCGTCGTCGATCAGCGTCGCCGGCCCCTTCAGCAGCGTGGTAATGCCGGTGCGCGCCGTGAATTCGCGCAGCCGCTGCACGCGCGTTCCGGGCGCGATCGTTCCCAAACCGGATAGGCGCGCGAACTCTCCCTCATGAGGTGTGAGCACGCAGCGTTTGCCGCGAAGAAGTTCGAGCGCTTTGGAAAAATGAAAGAGCGCGCTCGCATCGATGACCATCGGCAGCTCGCAGCGCTCCGCGAAACCGCGCACGATCGCTCCGGTTGCATCGTCGAGCGCAAGCCCGGGTCCGATGCCGGCCGCGCTGTTGCGCTTGGCGGTATCGAGCAGATCGTCGCGCGCCGCTTCGACCGGCTCTTTCGCAAACGTCACCACGACCTGCTCGGTCAGGTGCGCGTGCAGCGCCGGCGCGGCTTGCGGGGTGCTTGCGACCGTCACGTAGCCGGCGCCTGCGCGCGCGGCGGCGCGCGCGCAGAGCACGGCCGCACCGGGAAACTGCGCTGAGCCGGCGATGATCAGCGGCGCGCCGGCGCTGCGTTTGTCGGCGTCGCGGGCGCGTTTTGGAAGCAGCTCGAGAAATGCGGCGTCATCGAGCGCGGCAAAGGTCTTTGCGTGCGCGCGCAGCGTCGAGGCGTCGATACCGATGTCGGCGACCCAGAGTTCGCCGCAATACGCGCGTGCCGGTTCGAAGAGCAGCCCGGGTTTCATCGCGGCCAGCGTGATCGTCGCGGCGGCGCGCACGGCTTCGCCCGGAACGGCACCGGTGAGTGCGTCGACGCCGCTCGGAATGTCGAGCGCGATCACGCGCCGTTCGCGGGCGTCGAGCGCGCGCACGGGCGCAAGGTAGCGCGATTCCAGCGGCAGACGCGCGCCGGTTCCGAAGAGCGCGTCGATTGCGCAGGCGCAGCTCTCGAGCGCCGCCCGCGCGGCGGCGTCGGTTTCCGGTAACGGACGCAGGACGACGCCGGCCGTTCGCGCCGCTTCGATCGCTTCGGCGCGCGCCGGCGATCCGGCGATCTCGTGCGGGCCGTAGACGATGCGCTCGTAACCGCCGTCGAGCTGCGCGAGCGCCGCATAGGCGTCGCCGCCGTTGTTGCCGGGACCCGCGAACGCGACGATACGTCCATTCGCCGCCACGCCGCGAATGTAGGCGGCGACGTGCGCTCCGGCTGCCCGCATGAGCACGGGCGCGCCGACGGCCGCGGTCGCTTGCGCGTCCGCGTCGCGCATCTCGCTGGGCGTGAGAACCTCGATCACGATTCGAGGATGACGACCGCCGCTGCCGTCGTGACCGAGTGCGTGATGGTCAGATGAACCCGAGTGAGGGAGCGCGCCGCGGGAAGCCGCTCCGCATCGCCGTAAAAGCGCACCACCGGTTTTCCGCTGCGCTCGTGCGAAACGCCGACGAGCCGCCAGGGTATCGCGTGTCCGAACGCTTTACGCGCGGCTTCCTTCGCGGCAAAGAATCCGGCCAGACGCTCGGGCCAGTGGCGCTTGCGCATCGCGTACGCCATCTCTTCTTCCGTATAGACTTTGCGCGCGAACCACGCGAGTTCGCGCTCGTCGAAGCGATAACGTTCGACCTCCGCGAGATCGATGCCGATGCCGACGATCATCAGGACGCCCTTCGCAGCCGGGAGGCGCGCACCTTTTGGTCGAAGCGCCGGGTGAAAATGGAGTCGCGTATCCGCATCGTCCCGATCAACGCCATGGATGGCCTTTTTCTCGACCGGCTGGCCCCGTGTTTGGAAGAGCGGTTTCTTTCGACCGTGCAGATCGAGCGAGCGCTCGCGGTGCCGCGCAGTTCGCTCAACGCGACACGCGCGCAGTTGTTTCTCTCGACCCTCGTCGCTCGCGTGCGCCGTGCCAATCCCGACGGCGCCGGCACGTACCTCGCGCTGACGGAGTACGATCTCTACAAGACGTCCCATCGCTTTATCTACGGCGACGCCGACGAGGCACAGGGTGTTGCCGCCGTATCGCTGCACCGGCTGCGCTCGGAGTACTACGGCGAAGAACCCGACCCCAACGTGCTCTTCCAACGCACGCTCAAGGAATGCGTGCATGAGCTCGGCCACGCGTTCGGACTGCGCCACTGTTACAACGCGCGCTGCGCGATGTATTATTCGAATTCCATCTTCGAAACCGACAATAAGATGTCGCATTTTTGCGAGGCCTGCGACAAACGCATCTCGCGGGCGCGTAACGAACGCTGAACGTTCCGTTAAGGTTGCGATAACGCCGGCTTATCGGCGCCTTCACGTCGCACCACTACGCTTCTTGTGTCCTGAGTTAGAAGTTCGCATATGAGGTGCTTGGGTGGTGGGTCTTCGCGCGCGTCTGATCGCGATGCTCGTAATCGTCATGGTTCTCGCGTTCGTCTTGCTGCTCGTCGGTGTGAACTTCGGATTGCGCAACGACGTCAAGGCGCTGGCCTCGCAAAGCGTCGAGGCGGGGTCGAACGCGCTCTCGAGTGCGGTGGCCTCACGGGTCGAGCAAACGCGCACGCTGATGCTCCAGGCAGCCGCGCAACCCTCGCTCGCGCGGGCGCTTGCCGAACGCGACGTGAATGCGTTGCAATCGATCGTCAACGATACCGCGATCTCGGGCGGGCTATCGTTCGTCGTGGTCACCGATGCCAAGGGGAAAGTGCTCGCCGGAAATCGCCCGGCCGCCGGTTCGCTTGCCGGCGACGGCGTCGTGAAGAGCGCGCTCGGCAATTTTTTGATCGGCGGCCCCAAGCTGCTCGACGGCCCCGAGCTGATCGCGCTCGGTGTGTCGGCGAACGCGCCGGCCTTAGCGATCGTCACCGCCTCGCCGGTGAACCTCAACGGCGTGGTTCTCGGCACGCTCTACGGCGGCACCGTTCTCGATTCGACGACGAAGTTCGTCGATGACGTGAGTCATCTCACCGGCGGTCAGGCCGGCATCGCGGTCAACGGGTCGCTCGTCGCGACCTCGATCGCGACGAAAGAAGGCGTCAAAGAAGTCGGGCTGACCGTTCCGAACGCCAACGCGGTCGCGAACCGCAACGATTTCACCGGGGAACAGAAGATCGACGGTGTCGATTACTACGTGATGATCGCGCCGCTCGCTTCGTACGACGGCAGCGTCATCGGCGCATACTGGTTCGGGATCCCGTTCGCCCAGTTCGATGCGGTGGTCAACCACACGCTGGGACAAATCGTGCTGTGGGGTGCGATCGGTCTGGTCTTCGCGCTGATCGCCGGGATGTATTCGGCCTCGCGCATCGGGCGTGCGATCATCCGGCGCAGCGAAGAGGTCAACGAGTCGGCCCAAGAGCTCAAGGTGTTGGTGGTCGGCGGCGAAGTCTCAGGCGATCACGTGGTCAAGACGCGCGCCACCCTGGAGGAGATTCGTTCGATCGTCGTGGCCGAAGCGGGCGACGGGGCGCGGATCACGCAGCTGCGCGACCTCGCACATCGAGCCGTCGACGACGTCGTGGTCATCGACACGCTGACCGCGGAGCTTGCGGCCCGCATGCGCGATGCCGCCGCCCGGGTGGAGCGGCTCAGCGAGGTTGCTCGGGCGCTGGACGAACTCGTTGCCGGCGCGCGGCCGAGCAGAAATTAGCCTAAAGGTCACGGCGTTTTCGACCGTCAATCCTTAGTATCCGTCGATTCGCCACCCGGAAGGGGGAGTCGTGATCTCTGGCTACCTTGCCGGTCTCCGGGCGCAGATGAGTCTGCCCGCCCGTGTAGTCTCGGCACTTCTTGGCGTCGTGGCGTGTGGGCTGGTTGCCTGGTTCGGGTCCTCCTTCCCGATCGAAGCCCCGCTCATCGTCATCGTCGCGCTCGTCGCGGCCGCAGCCGGATTCTGGGCCGGCTTGCCGCTCTCATTGCTGGCGGCCGTCGCCGATTACACCTCGCGCCAGCAGCACGGCGGCGGCGATCCGCTGGTGAGCGCGCTCTTCGTACTGATCCCGGGCGTCGTCGTCAGCGCCCTCTTCTACGGCGAGATCGAACCGCCTGACGGGTCGAGCGAGACGGCTCCCGGCCAGTTGGCATTCCGCGCGACCACCCGCGTGGCGCTTCCGCGCGGTGAGACCAACGGCAGTTCGTCCTCCGGCAGCCTGGCGGCGCTCGCCGCCGGCATTCGCGAAGTTTCACAGGGCGACTTCACCAAGAACATCGCGGTGAGCGACGCCGCGCTCCAAGATCTCGCGATCGCGCTCAACAAGCTGATTTTCGGGATGCGCGAGTTCTTGCGCCAGCTGCACGCCAACGCGGGCAACTTGGGCGAAGCCGGAACCGAACTGCGGACCACCGCTTCGACCGCGCTTGCCGTCATCGAAGGCGCGTCGGTCGCACAAGGTCAACTCGATGAGGGGATTCAGGAGCAGTCGCGCATCGTCGAGGAAGCGACCTCGAAGGTGGGCGTTCTGACCGAGGCGATCACCACGATTGCCGCGGCGGCAGAGGAACAGACGCGCAGCCTCGACGAGACGGCGCTCGCCGTTTCCAACATGGCAAGCTCGATCGAAGAGGTCGCCGCGCAGGTCGATTCGCTTTCGAGCATCTCGACCGAAACCTCGCGCACGGCCGAACGCGGCGGCACCGCGATCGGTACGATCATCGACGGCATGCACACGATTCGCACGACCATCAGCGACCTGGGCGAAGACATCAGTCAGCTCGGCAACAATTCGGAGCAGATCGGCGACATCGTCAAAGTCATCGACCGGATCGCCGAGCAGACGAATTTGCTCGCGCTCAATGCCGCGATCGAAGCTGCGCGCGCCGGCGAGCATGGCCGCGGGTTCGCCGTCGTCGCGAGCGAGATTCGCAAACTCGCCGACGGCAGCGTGCAGGCAACAAAAGAAATCGCCGGGCACATCACCTCGACGCAGGCGGTGATCTCGGAAGTCGTCGGCGCGATGGAACGGTTGACCGAGCGCGTCGAGGAGAGCACGGGCAGCACGAATTCGGCTTCGGGAGCACTGCAAGAGATCGTCTCGGCCGTTCTCACCGCCAACCAGCAGATCAGCGAGATCAGTTCGGTGACGCGCGCGATGAGCGCAAACTCGTATCAGGTGATCCGGCAGATCGAAGAGATCACGAAGTCGGTTTCGCTGAACCTGAAGGCGACCCAATCGATGACGCGCCAATCGGACGACGTCAGCAAGGCGTTCTCCGACATCTCGTCGATTTCGCAGCAGAACGCGTCGTCGGTGGAAGTGCTGACCTACGTCAACAAGGAAGTTACCGATGCGGCACAACGCATGATGGAGTCGGTCGACCAAATGAACGATCTCGCCGGGAAGATCGATTCGCGTCTTGCCCAATATAAAGTGAGCGAGTCCGGCACGGAGGGGGTAACGGCATGAGGATGAGTCTACGGGTACGCCTCCTAGGTACGATCGTCGCGACGATCGTCTTCTTTTTCTTGGTGAGCGTGATCGCGTCGCGTGTCGTGCTGCAGCGCGACCTTACCGCGCTCGGGAAGACGCAGGTGACGAATGGATCGGGCGCGTTCCAAGGCTATTGGGACTCGCGTAAGGACCAGATTCGTCTGCTTGTCGCACAAGACGCGGTAAGCGACACGCTGCGCAAGAGCGTTCAATCGCATAACGTCGGTTCGCTGACCGATCAACTCGCCAACGCGGCGCGTACCTCGGGACTCTCATTTCTCACCGTCACGGACGTGAACGGAAATGTGATTGCGCGCGCAAACGGTGCGCAACCGGGCTCGCTCAAGAACGATCCGCTCGTTCAGCGCGCGCTGACCGGCGAAACCGTGAGCACGGCGACCATCCTCGGACCGAGCGTCTTGGCGGGCGAAGGTCTGGCGCCGCAGGCGCAGGCCAGCATTCGCTCGAGCGACGGGAAAGGCACCGCGGAGCAGATCGACAAGGGCCTGGCGATCATTGCCGCGGCGCCGATCAGCGACGAGAACGAGCGCACGATCGGCGTGGTGTACGGCGGCGTTCTGCTCAACCACTTCTACGATTTGGTCGATCAGACGACGGCGGCGCTCGGCGGCGCATCGGCGATTCTGGAAGGCGATGCGATCATCTCGAGCACGATCCAAGAGCCGGATGGGACCCGCACGGTCGATCAGCAGGTCGCCCCCGCGGCCAATGTGGTCGCGAGCGGCCAGCCGTACGTTGGGGTCGATACCGAGGGCGGCACGCAGTATCTCGTGCGCATCGATCCGATCGTCGACGATCAGCAGCACGTGCTCGGCGCGCGCTGGTACGGGACGCCGCTGGCGAACCTGACCGGTATCATCAATCACACCACGACCACGCTCATCTTATGGGGCGTGATCGCGATGATCATCGCGATCATTTTCGGCGTGCTGGTCGTGCAAGTGCTCTCGAATACGCTCGATCAGCGCAGCAAGCAGGTTCGGCGCGCCGCCAAGGAGCTCGGCGTGGTGATCGTCGGCAGCGAGGTTTCGGGCGACCACGTTGCGATGACGAAGGCCGCGGTCGAACGCGCCGGTGCATTGATCGATGAAATGGCAGCCGAAGGAAATCCGTCACCGAAGCTCGGGGAGCTGAAAGCGGTCAATCAGGAGATCGAGAGCGACGTTACCGTGATCGATACGCTTTCGCAAGAGATGAGCAGCCGCATGCAACAGGCCGCAAATCGCGTCTCGGAGCTGAACGAGGTCGCGGCCGCGCTAACACAACTCGTAACCGGAGAGGCGGGCTAGGTTCCAAGGTCATGGCGGACTTGATTTTGTTTTTCGGCAGCAATGCCGATACGATGATTGCCACCAAGGCGCTCAAGGATGCGGGGATCTCGGCCAAGATGATTCCGAAACCGCCCAGCGTCAACACTCCTTCGAATCTTTGCCTCTCGATCGACGGCGGCGTGGAGGTGCAGGCGAAGTCCGCGCTTTCGGGTGCAGGCGTTTTGTTGGGCGGCGTCGTTAAATAAACGGAAGATATGCAAGCACGACATGTTCTCGCCGCTCTGGTCGGCGCGCTTTTCGCTGTCTCGTCGGTCGCACAGGCGGCTGACGCGCCGGCCACACCCTCTCCGTCGGCGCACGTTCCGCGCTCGGAGACGGTATCGACGCACCACGACGTCACGATCGGCGGCCGCACGATCGCGTACACGGCGACCGCGGGAACGATTCTGATCAAGACCGACAAAGGTGCGCCCGAAGCCCGCGTCTTCTACATCGCCTACACCGAAGACGGCGCCGATCCGAATCGGCGTCCGGTAACCTTTCTCTACAACGGCGGCCCGGGTTGCGCCAGCGTTCCGCTCGACATGGGCGCGCTCGGCCCGCGCCGGGTGGAGTTTCCCAACGCCGGGCACAACATCGGGCCGCCGTATCATCTGGTGAACAACGAGTACAGCCTGCTCGATAAGTCGGATCTGGTGTACATCGACGCGCCCGGTACCGGCTATAGCCGCTTGATGCCGAAGGTCGATCCGAAGACGGTCTATGGCATCGATCAGGATGCGGCGGCGTTCGGCGCCTTTATCTACCAATATGTGACGCGCAACGGCCGCTGGAACTCACCGAAGTTTTTACTCGGCGAAAGCTACGGAACGCCGCGCTCGGCGGTGCTCGTCAACTATCTGCAGAGCAACGATTCGATGGCGTTCAACGGCGTGATCTTGCTCTCGTCGGTGCTCGATTTCGACACGATCATGCCGGGCCCGGGTAACGACCTCGCTTTCATCACCTACCTTCCCACCGAAGCGGCGGTGAACTGGTATCATTCGAAATCGCCGAACAGGGGCACGCTGCAGAGCGTCGTCGATCAGGCGCGCGCGTTCGCGAACGGGCCGTATGCTTCGGCGCTCATGCAAGGCGATCGCCTCTCGCACGGGCAGTTCACGCAGATCGCGGCGCAGCTTTCACACCTCATCGGCCTGAGCACGCACTACATCGAGCAAGCCGATCTGCGCGTGCTGCCGTGGCGCTACGAGAAGGAGCTGCTGCACGAAAGCGGTCAACTGACCGGGCGGCTCGATGCGCGCTACGTCGGGTACGACATCGACCCGCTCAACGATTCGGCGACCTACGATCCGGCCGACGCCGCCACCGATCCCGGATTCCAGGCGGCATTTCTCTCGTACGTGCGCGACGAGCTGGGCTGGAAGAGCGACGAGACGTACACAGAGTGCGACGGCGACATCAATCAACAGTGGGACTACACCCGCAAGGGAACCTTCCCGTGGATCGCACCGACCACGAGTTCGGACCTTCAGCAGGCGATGACCCAGAATCAGAATCTGCGCGTCTTCGTCGGCGCGGGCTACTTCGACATGGCCACGCCCTTCGGCGCCGCCGAATGGACGTTCTCGCATCTCGGGCTTGAACCGGCGCTGCGCTCGCACGTGCAGTTCGGGTACTACGAATCGGGCCACATGGTCTACTTGCATGTCCCATCGCTCGCGAAATTCCACGGCGATCTCGACCGCTTCTTCGATCAGACGCTCGGGCAATAGCCCTTGTTTAACGCAAAGCGCGCGCGTCGGCGAGCGAAATGGTTTCTCGACGACCGTCGTCATGCTGGACGATGAGTCCGCCGTTATTCGAGAGACCGAGAGCGGTGACGTCGATCGGTTCGGTTTCGCCGTCTTTGAGAATCGAATAGCGCTTTGGCAGCCCGGCCCAGCGTTCCCAGACGCGGGCGATGCGCTGCGGCATCTCGAGCTGGTCGCTCCACACTTCGTAGTTCAGCAGAACATCGCGCAGGAGCGTAGCGCGATCGACGTTCGGGTTGACGTCGTCGCAGAAGGCCGGCGGGGGCGCGATCGAGGCATCGGCATCCGCCGGGCGATGAACGTTGATGCCGACGCCGGCGCCAACCCACGCCTCGTCACCGGCGATGCGCGAAACGCAGAGGATACCGGCGATCTTCTTCCCGCCGGTGAGCAGATCGTTGGGCCAGTGCAGGTCGCTGGGAATTCCACTCACGTGCAGCGCGCGGCGCACGCAGATTGCGACGCCGAAGGGAACGACCCAAAGGTGCGATGCGGGGATCGAGCGGGGCAAGATCGTGGTAACGAGCAGCGAGCTGCCCGGCGATGCGATCCAGCTGCGGCCCTTGCGGCCCGCGCCGTGCGTCTGTTCTTCGGCGACGACGGACGTTCCGAACGCGCCGGAATCGCCGAGCAGCGCGGCGGCATCTTCGTTCGTGCTCCCGGTACGGCGCAGGTAGCGGATACGTGCAAAGGCGGTCCCACGCAATTCGCGCTCGACGCGCTCGTACGGATGTTCGGCCGCCTCCATAGGTGGAGCTTGCGCCTGCGACGTATTCGGGGCCTGCTATGGCATTAGAAACAACGCTGATCCTCTGTAAACCCGACGCCGTTTCGCGCGGACTCGTCGGCGAAATCATCTCGCGCATCGAGCGCCGCGGATACATCATCATTGCGATGAAGCTCATGCAGCTTCCGGGCGACAAAGCGCGGGAGCACTACGCGGAGCACAAGGACAAACCGTTCTTCGGCGACCTGGTGAGCTTTATCACCAGTGCTCCGCTGGTGGCAATGGCGGTCGAGGGCGAGAACGCGATCGAAGCGTGCCGCCAATTGATCGGCGCCACCAATCCGGTTACCGCAGCGCCGGGATCGATTCGCGGCGATCTGGCACAAACGATCGGCCGTAACCTCGTGCACGGCAGCGACAGCAAAGGCGCGGCCGAACGGGAACTGAAGATTTTCTTTGCCCCCAACGAGCACGTCTCGCGTAAGCACGATCTCGAACGCTGGATCAAGGAGTGAGTGAACGATGACGATCGAATTGCTCCGCGGCGGCGGGCGGCCGCTGATCGAAGGCGTTCACGCGCGTGAAGTGCTCGACTCGCGCAGCAATCCAACGGTCGCGGTGAGCGTCGCCACCAGCTTCGGCTCGGTGGAGGAAGCGCTCGTGCCCTCGGGCGTGTCGACCGGTGCCAACGAAGCGGCCGAATTACGCGACGGCGATCCCAAGCGCTACAACGGTAAGGGCGTCCGCCGCGCGGTCGCCGCCGTCAACGAGACGCTCGGGCCCGCGCTCGAAGGCCTCGACGCGACCGCGCAGCGCGAAATCGACGAGCGGCTGATCGAATTGGACGGAACGACGAACAAATCGAACTACGGTGCGAACGCGTTGGTCGGATGTTCGCTCGCGGTTGCGCGCGCGGCCGCTTCCAGTCTCTCGCTGCCGCTCTTCCGCTATCTGGGCGGCCCCACCGCGGCGACGCTTCCGGTTCCGCAAATGAACGTGATCAACGGCGGGAAGCATGCCGATGGCGCGCTGCAGTTTCAGGAATGCATGATCGTGCCGCTCGGTGCGCCGACGTTCGCCGAAGCCGTCCGCTACGGCGCCGAAGTCTTCCACACGCTGGGCGGACTCTTGCACGAGCGCGGGCTGCCGACGCTGGTGGGCGATGAAGGCGGCTATGCACCGCCGCTCGATTCGATCGACGATGCGCTGCAGCTGCTCGTGCTCGCGATCGAACGCGCGCACTACAAACCGGGAACCGACGTCGCGATTGCGCTCGATCCGGCATCGAGTGAGTTCTACAAAGACGGCAAGTATTACGCCCACGACAAACAGCACGGCTTGAGCGCGAGCGAGATGGTCAAGCTATATACGGAGCTTTGCGCGCGCTATCCGATCGTGTCGATCGAAGACGGCCTGGCCGAAGACGACTGGAGCGGCTGGCATACGCTCACCGAGGCACTCGGCTCGAAGATCCAATTGGTGGGCGACGACATTTTCGTGACCAACACGGAGTTTCTCTCGCGCGGCATCGCCGAGGGCGTGGCGAATTCGATTCTGATCAAGGTCAATCAGATCGGCACCCTTTCGGAAACGTTCGACGCAATCGAGATGGCGCACAAGGCCGGTTACACCTGTGTCATCTCCCATCGGTCCGGCGAGACCGAGGATACCACGATCGCGGACATCGCGGTTGGGTCGAGTGTTGGCCAAATCAAGACCGGGTCGCTCTCGCGGAGCGACCGCATCGCGAAATACAATCGCCTGATGGCGATCGAGGAGCAACTCGGCGCCGCGGCGCGCTACGCGGGGCGTTCGGTCTTTCGCAGATGACCGCCGGTGAAGCGAAGGCGCTGCGCAAGCACGTTCCGCGCGGCGCCTTCGCGCAGTGGAAGCCGGCTCCCGACAGGCGCGATCCGGTCGAACTGCTGCACGAAACGGAGCGCGGGCGCATTCCTGCGCTCCTCGCGCTTCGGCACGAGCGCATGCGCGCCGACGTGTTTGGATTTTATCGCGGTGGTGCGGCGCTGATGGCGGCGGATCTTGCCGGGCGTCCGGTGACCGGCCTGCGCGTGCAGTTGTGCGGCGACGCGCACTTTCAAAACTTCGGCGGCTATGCAACGCCCGAGCGCAACCTGATTTTCGACGTCGACGATTTCGACGAGACACTGCCGGGCCCGTGGGAGTGGGACGTGCTGCGGTTGTGCGCGAGCGCACCGCTCGTCGCGGCGATTCGTTCCTTTGGAAAACACGCGGGCGATGAGGCCGCGTACGCGGCGGCGCGCGGCTACCGCCGCTACATGGCGAAGCTCGCGACGCGATCCCCGCTAGAGATCTGGTATTCGCGCGTCGACGTACGCGGAGAGCTGGCCGAGGAGCTCACCCCGCCGCGCACGGCCGAGCACGTCAATCCCACGCCCGAGCACGTCGAACTCGCGCACAGCATGCTGGCGATCTATCATCAGTCGCTTCAGCCGCACGTGCGAATGCTGCTCGAACGCTATCATGCGGTCGAGCTGTTCGAACATCCCGTGGGCGTGGGGAGCGTCGGGCTGTTGACGATGGTCGCACATCTCGAAGCGCGCGAGGGCGAAGCGCTCTACCTCCAGATCAAAGAGGCGCAGGCGTCGGTGCTCGAGCCCTACCTGCGCCGCTCGGTGTACGATAATCACGGCGAGCGGGTGATCGCCGGTCAGCGGTTGATGCAGGCTGCGACCGATCTCTTCGTTGGGTGGACCAGCGAAAATGGTCACGATTTCTACGTCCGTCAGTTGCGCGACGGAAAGGCGTCGCTCGATCTCGAGAACATCGACGCGGAGCAACTCATCGACTTTGCGCGGCGCTGCGGAACCGTACTCGCGCGCGCCCATGCCCGCACCGGAGATCCTCAGGCTATCGCCGCGTACCTGGGCCGGGGCGACGCTTTCGAAGAGGGGATGGTCGGCTTTGCGCGCGCCTATGCCGCGCAAGTGGAACGCGACTACGAAGAATTCTGCCGAACGTTTTCATAAGCGTACGGTGCCAGAACCATGGCCTCGCCCGGCATGTTACCGATATCGGGTCACGCTCGATGTACGTGTTACGCTATGATACGAGCAACCTTGCGCGACACGGAGGCAATCATGCGCTCGACGTTCACCGTGCTCTCAACCTTGGCGTTTGCGGCCCTGATAGGGGCCGGCGCAGCGAACCCTTCACCCGCTTCCGATCCGTCGACGAAGCTCGGAATCTGGTCGGGCCGCTGGAACTTCAGCGGTCAGATCTACCAAACGAAATACAGCAATGCTCATCCAGATACGGGCGTTGCCGATTGCACGTGGACCGCGAATAAGGGCTACGTCATATGCGATTACTTTTCGGATAACCCGCCGCACGACGATCTAGCCGTGATGAGCTACAGTCCGTCGGCCAAGACATACACGCTCGTCCAAGTCCATAAGGATAGGCCGGTCTCTTCGGAAAGATTGACGCAGAACGGAAACACGTGGATCACCTTGCGCAACGCTCCCGACAACGGGAAGACGCTGGTCGTCCGGACGACGTTTGTCTTTCTCACACCCGACAAACAAACGACGACGGTTCAGCTCTCCGCGGACAAGGGCCAAACCTGGACCACGACCGTTCGGGTTACTGCCGTGAAATCGGCTTGAGCCGCCCTGACGCGGGAGGATCCGGTGGGCTTATGGAACCTCGCGCGTCGGTGCCTCGTCGATTGCTTTTGATACACGTCTCCGCAGGGGCCTGTAGCTCAGCGGTAGAGCGGCCGGCTCATAACTGGTTGCGCGTAGGTTCGAATCCTACCAGGCCCACGTGTCGCTACGTCGCGATGGAGTTACGAAATGATTCATGTCGGCGATCACGTGATCGTGAAAGATCAGGACGAAGAGGCGGTGGTAACCGCCGTGCATCCCGACTCGCAAGTCGAAGTCGAATTCCTCGAGGCGTCGGAAGGCGGACCGCATCGCCGGCGCTACGCGGTTGAGGCGCTCGAAAAAGTTCGATGAAGATCGGCACGCTCGAGATGAAGATCGCTCGGGTCGAGGGCTTTCAAGTGCGCGTGTCTTATCCGGACGGCCGCAACGTCCGCTCGGATCGCGAGGGCATGCCGCCGTGGAATTGGGAGAAGGCCGCGCGCGATAACTGGACCGTCGCGCGCTGGAAGCAGGAACGGTTCAAGAGCGTCTATCCCGGCTTCGAAGTCGAAGTGCTCGACGGCGACGGAAATTTCGTTGAGTACGGGAACACGCTGCTCGAAACCGTTCGCGACAGCTACGACTAAACCGCGGTCAATTCTTTTCCGCGCGTTTCCGGTAAGAAGAGTACGGCAAAGACGGCGATCAGATAGGCGATGATGGCAACGATCGTCATTGCGTTGCCGATCGGCGCGACCTTCGCGAGCCACCCGATCAAGAACGGCCCGAATCCCGCCACTCCGCGCCCGAGATTGTAGCAAAATCCTTGAGCCGCGCCGCGCACGTCGCTCGGGAAGAGCTCGCTGAGGTACGGTCCGAAACCGCTGAAAATTCCCGAGGCGAAGTAGCCGAGGATCGGACCGGCGATGATCAACTGCCAATCGGCGACGACGGCATAGAGATAGAGCGGCACCATCGCCGCCGAACAGAGCGAGAAGATGATGAACGTGCGCTTGCGTCCGATCGCGTCGTTGATGTAGCCCGCGGTGATGTAGCCGACGTACGAGCCGGCGATCAAGAGATAGAGAAGCGATCCGCTGGTGACGGCGGAGATGTGCCGCTGGGTGGTGAGATAGGTCGGCATCCAGGCGAAGAGCGCGTAGTATCCGCTCTGCACGCCGATCGCCAGCAACGAGGCGAAGAACGTCGTGCGCGCGACCCGCGGTGTGAAGATTCCGGCCAACGACCAGCCCGGCGCCTTGCGCGTGGACGTATAGACCGGCGCGTCGGTCACGCCGCGACGAATGTAGAGGATCGAAAGCGCCGGGATGATGCCGAGGAAGAACAGGTACCGCCACCCCGCCTCGAGTCCAATCGTCGCCGCGATGATCTGGAAGGCGAAGTTGGCCAGCAGCCACCCGATCGCCCACGATCCTTGTACGAATCCGAGCGCGCGGCCGCGCTGCGGCGCGTTCGCCCATTCGGCGATCAACACCGAACCGACGGCCCATTCTCCGCCGAAGCCCAAGCCTTCCAGCGTACGATAGAGCGCGAGCGTGCCGTAGTTCTGCGCGGTGCCGCTGAGGAACGTGAAGATGGTGTAGCACGCGATCGAGATGATCAGCGCGTTGCGCCGTCCGATACGATCGGCGATCGTTCCCATCGCGATCCCGCCGATCGCGCTCGCGACCAGCGTGTACGTCGCTAAGAGCCCGCCCGCGGCCTTACTGAGCGAGAACGCCGTCAGGATTGCCGGCAGCGCGTACACGTAGAGGTAGAAATCGAACCCGTCCAGACCCCAGCCTAGCCCCGACGCGAGCATCGCGCGTCGCTGCGGCGCAGTCGTTGTCAGTGCAGCGGACATGGAAACCTCCTATTTGAGGCGGTCGTCGACTTGTGAAAACCCCGTGAGTGAGAGCGTTGCGGTGATGCCATGCTCGGCCAGATTCGCATCGAGCATCCCATAGGTCACGCGCAGGTCACCTTTGCCGGCGCGCATCGCTGCGAGCAGGTCGGCACTGACCGTGCCGGTTGCATAGCAGCCCTGCGGCGAGCACGTCAAAAATGGGAAATTCTGCGAGGGTCCTCCGTTCACGCTCACACCGACCGGCGTTCGCACCGCGGCACCGAGCGGGACGTTCATGGTGAGCACGGTCTTGCCGTCGGCCGCGGCGGAGAAATTGAGGCTGATGACCAGCGCGCCGTTGGAGGCCGAGACGATCGAATCGAGGACCCGGCACGCGAGGGCGGCCTTACCCGGATCGCACTCCAATCGCCACCCGGTGATGGTTACCCGCGCCGACGACGTGGAAGGCGTCGTTGCCGCGTAGGCGGGCGCGGCGAAGCACACGATCATGAGGGCGGCGATAAGGCTTCTCATGCGACCGCCTTCGCGCTCGGGAGGGGGCGCCCTCTGGCGTTGACAGGCCTTGCCCGGTCCGGTAGTGTACCTCGATGGCACGGCGCCATCGTCTGGCCCGAGCGTGTCATCCTGAGGTGCCAGCACGTCATCCTGAGGTGCGAGCGAAGCGAGCCTCGAAGGACGGAAATCACGGCGCCATCGTCTATCGGTTAGGACATCGCCCTTTCAAGGCGGAAAGACGGGTTCGATTCCCGTTGGCGCTACCACTTGGACCCTCGATTTTTCAAGGGATTCCGCTGATTTAGACGATTGTTGGACCCTCCGTCTAACAATCGTCTAACAGAATCTAACGAGACGCCTTAGCTGGCGAGCTGTTCGAACACAGCCGCCGCCTCGGCGTCTCGTTCTTTATAGACGTGCAGATAGCGCTCGGCGGTGATACCGATTGTTGCATGGCCGAGTCGCTTCGATATGACCTCCAGCGGCACACCGTGCTTGCCGAGTAGACTCGCATGCGTGTCGCGGAGATCGTGGAGGCGAATGTACGGAACCTTCGCCCGATCCACTAGATAGCGGAACGACGCGGTGAAGCTCCAGGGTAGGACCGGCGATCCGTCGGGCGCGGCGAAGACGAGATCGTCGTCTTTGTATGCGCCCTTGAAAACCTCGCGATCTTTCTGCTGCTCGCCGCGGTGCTTGCGCAGCACCTCGACGAGTGATGTGGGGAGGACGATCGTGCGGTGCTTACCGTTCTTCGGTTCTTTGAATTGCACACCGCCGGCTTTCGTCTCCGTAAGCGAGTGACGGATGGTTGCCGTTTTCGCTTCGAGGTCGAGATCACGCCACCGAAGCGCAAGCGTCTCGCCGCGACGAGCACCGGTATAGGCGGCGAACCACACCGCCGGTGCAAACCATGACTGCGCGCTCACGACTCCGTGCTTGCGCGCCCAATCCGTCGGCTCCCATGAGGATGCAAGCAGTTGCTTCAGCTGCTCCTCGGTGAGCGCCACCGGCTCGGGCTTCTTTACTTTCGGAAGATCCTCCGCGACGAGCGTCGCGACGTTGTGATGGATGAGCCCCTTGCGAAGAGCATAGTTGAGCATCGTTCGAATCAGATCGTGGACATGACGAACAGTTCGCGCGCTCAACGCGCGACCGCTCTTGCCCTTCGAGAGCCAGGACGCGTATGCGTCCGTCAGGTGATGCTGCTTCAGCTTGCTCAACGTCATCTCGCCGAACCTTGGATCGATGTAAGCTGCGTAGAGCGTTCCGTAGCGTTCGATCGTCTTTGGAGCGCGCTGCGCGACCGTCTTGGCTCGGATGAACCTTTCGAAAAGCGTTGATACCGTGACGTCGTCGGCAACGAACTTGCCGATCGCAACGGCCTCTTCGCGCTTCGCGAGGATCAGCTTCGCCTGCGCCTTGGTGACTGGAAAGAGCGTTTCGGTTTTTTGACGTCGCCGTCGTCCGTCGGACGGCGTCGCGTCATAGACTATTCGCCATTTTTTCTCGCCAAGTTGTTTGAGGTATCCCACGATTGTTTCCTTACCGTGGGGCCCCGGCCCCGGCGTCTTCGTCGCGGCACTCGATGAAGTCCCGCAAGGCGCACCTGGGGATGAGGAATTTTTGGCCGACTCGGCGATTGCGAATGCGCTGGCTGTTCAGCAAATCGTAGACGGCGTTGCGCCCGAAAATACCGCGTAGGTATGCGACCACCTCGGCGGCGGTCAAAACCTCGGGCAATTCGTCGAGTTGTATTCCTCTATTCGGGCGCATGGTTGCAATGATGGTGCGGTTTTGCCTGAGTTGCTGAAGCGAACGACGCCTAGGACACTTTCCACTTGGCGGCGATCACCGAGGAGATCGCGTCGTCGATGGTGAGTCCTTCGGGCATCGAAAGGCGGAAGTGCTTACTCAGCGACAACGGAACCTTCGTCGGCGTGGTGGTGACGTTGGGATGTTGGAGAAGGAACGTAAAGCCGAGTGCGACGCGGAACATGCGTGCCTTCTCGCGATCACTCGGCGTGAACATTTCACGCTTTCCCTTGACCGTTGCGTTCATGCTGCTGCGCCACTGCAGGGCACCTGTGCGCCGATCGAAGTCGACGCCCCACGCGCGAATGTCGACACCGTTGAGCCCCGGGCCAGTCGCCGAGACGCGTTCCACAACGAGCGCACCGTGGTTTGCGAATCCGGCGAAGAGTAAATCGGTCCGGTATTGGTAGCGGTTGTCGTCGATCGTCGAGAACCAGGCGTTTCCGTCCACGTAGATGACGAAGGCTTGGTCATTGGGTATCCATCGCGTGTCGATGCGATCCCACATGGCCCCTTCGAGTTCGAAATATTGCTCTGCCGTGAGGTGGTACGACGGTGTAATGGGGACGATATCGTCGAAGACGGCTGCGAGCGTCGGGTGGCTGAATGCGCACACGTTGCCGGAGGGTCCGTCGAGTTGACGGATCATGCTGGCTTGCAGGTCGTTCCAGCGTTTCGGGTCGGCGTCCTTGAGCGACTCGCCGTCCGATAGGACGGGATAGTTGCCGAAATACTCGACCGTGTGTTTCCCCGTCCATGCCTGATCGGGCTCGGTGGTGTTGTGCTTGTGTACCTCGCGTTGCAGATCTTCGAAGAACTTCTTCGCGGGCGAGGTATCGGAGCGGATGCCATACCACAGGCCATCTAGGCACGTACCGGTGATGAGGAGCGCGCGCCCAACCGAGTAGGCTGATTTGGTGTCCTTCAGACCGTCCATGCGCTTGATGCCGGTCATATACCGTTCGCAGGGGCCGTTCGTATCGGTGATGACGCCCATGCTTTCGAGTTCCATAATGTCAATAAAGCGTTGTCCGGTGATCCCGGCGCGAAACGCTTTGTCGATCATGTGCGCGAGGTTATCGTGATCTCCCACTTGTGACTTTCTCTTTCTCTTCCAATACCTTGAGGCGAGCTGAAAGCTGGAAGAATTGGCGGCGGACATCGGCAATCTCGCCGTCCGTAGATTCGGTGGGAGCCACAGCGGCGTCGCTTTCCGCGTCGCCCTGACATAACAGGGCGAGGAGATCGTCGGTCGTCACGCCTAGCGCTTTGGCGAGGTGAAAGACCAGCTTGGACCCCGGATCAGCGATGAGGCCGTTTTCCAAGCGCGAAACGACAGCTTGATCGACGGTGCCGCCGATTTTCTTCGCGAGTTCATCCTGCGACCAGCCGTGGTGCTGGCGCTGCTGTCGAATCATCATGCCAAGTAGTGTTGCGCTCATAGCTGTTTCCGTGCCGTCCTCCGGAACGGGTATTTCAGCGACGCCGGGCGCCCCCTTGCCAGCAGCATAGCACATGATGTATGGTTAATCAACATAAATTATGCGTTTGCTTGGCCGTTTGAGTTTACAGTCAGCTAGGCCTAACGCCGTTCGGCCTAAGTATGGGGAAGCAAGGTAAGCGTTTGGGGTATCAGCCCAGGCTCTCCCGAGCCGAATCGGAGGAGGCTTTTCGCCTTATTCACGATGTGATGGCTCGGATCGGGGTTCGTTCAGTTTACGCGCTCGTCGCGATCACACCCGATCTTAACCCGTCGACGATGTATCGGTGGTTTGCGGATGTTGAACTTGGAAGGGTAGTTGAGTTGCCGATACGAGCGGTCCGCGAACTTGCGGACGCGTTGATTGCCAAAAATGAAACTGAGGGCCGCTCCGGCGAGCTAGAAGCCCTCCTCGAAACGGCCGAGCGCCGCGAATCGCGCAGTGCGGAATTGATAGCCGAGTTCCGAGCTCACCGAGTACCGTACGGTCGCGCATTGGCGGCGATTCGTGCTGCTCGTCATCGCCTCGTTCCCATCGACGAAAGCGTTCAAGAGTAGCTCGCCATCGTAACTCTTTAAGCCCGCGCGCTCATAATCGCTCGATCCTAGCCCGGCGTCGCTCTTCCGACGCAAGGGCCGCTTACGCTGTGAACCCCTTGCCGTCGTCGCTCCACCAGGCTTGTCCCGGCTCATCACGAGTCGGCCGCAGGCCAAGGAGTTACGATGGACAGCAACCTCTACAGCGCACTCATCCCTTCGAGCACCGCGAAGGTGCAAGCGCAAATCGTTTCGGTGCTAAGCGCATTCCCCGAACCGATCGTTCGCCGCGTAGCCGACGTCGGTTCCACCGTCCGAGCGCTAAAGCCGCATGAGCGCTATGCAGATGCTTCCCCAGCTTTGCGACGTCTCGGCATCGACGTTGATGCGTGGCTGGCACCTCCGGCAGGGCTGTTCGTCGTAGAAGAGCGGACGGTGTACCTCCGTGGCCGCTCGCCCATGACGATCGCGCACGAATTCGGTCATGCGATCGACTGCGCGCTGGGCGGCGGTGTCTACCTCTCCGGAGTCATGCCGGAGATTCGCAGCGCCTTCCTCGGTGCGCGCAAGTTCGTTACCCCATATGCCGCGACGGGCATCGACGAATACTTCGCCGAGTCCGTTCGCGCGTATGTCGAGGTGAACGATTCCTCATCGCAGTGGCCGGTGGCCACGAAGGCTCGCTTGAAGGGTGCTGACCCGGCGATGTACGGCATCGTCGACACGTTGCTCCGCTGCGCGACGTAGGTCGCGCAGCTTTCTACAGACCGTAGTGCTCCGGTATCGCCGTCACGATGCTCTCGCTCGGGTCGAGGGATCCGAGCGTAACCACATCGGTCATCATACCCTCGTCCGTGCGAATGAAGGCGATAGCAGTCGCCGACTCGCGTTGCGCTCGCAGCGTCCGCCAGATGGAACCATCGAGGGCATCCTCACGCTGTTCGCTCGTGCTCTCGCTTTGCGAGGTTCCGCGCGAGCTATGCGAACCGCCGTTCAGCGCTCCGGTCGCGGAGGTTCCACTCGTCTTCGTCTTGCCTTCGCTCGTGCCGCGGCGGATGACCGTCGTTTTGCCGACAATCTCGTTGGCGAGCTCTCGCGTTGCCTTGTCGTCCGTATCGAAGAAGAACTTATTCGAGAAGTTAGCGACGATCGCATCAGCAGCACGTTGATCGCCGATCTGTTTGGAAAGCGCGCTAAGGCTCGTCAGACCAACCGTCGCGATGAAGTTGCTTTCGCGGATCGTATTCCATGCTTGAACGTGGCCGCCAGCTGCGTAGTTTGCGTACTCATCGCAGATCAAGAGAACCGGGTCGAGGCTGCCGACGCGATTGCTTGCCGTGCGTTCGCGCGCCATCTGCACGACGCGCCGAAAGAGCATGCGGACGACCGTGTTGACGGCCCGCGGATGCTCGGCCTCGTCGATTTCCACAAGGACGATATGCCCTTTCTCCACGAGCGCGAGGTCGATACCGTTGCGATCGCAGAACGCCCGGCGGACCTCGCCGCGGGCAAAGGGCTGAAGCTGCGGGAGGGCCGATTGGCGAAGTTCCTCGGCGAGCTTCGGATCGCGCTTCAAGAGCGGAACCACGCGACCTTTCACCTCACGGAGCAGCGTGCGGAGTTTGGTCGCTTCGTCACGATCGGTGACTTCGAGCTGCGCGGCGCGCTCATGCGCGTACGCGAAGACGGCGTCGAGGAGGCGCCCGTCAAGCGTGATGAGGTCGAGCAGCGTCGGCAACGTGTCGCCAAAGTCGAAGGTGTAAGCATCGCCCCCGGGTTCGAGCTTTCCGTCGTCGTCGGTAGCGCCTGGAACATTGATGGTCGCCGGGCGAAGTGCTTGAATCAGTTCTACGAACCCCTCGACGAATGCGGACGGTCCCTGCCTCCAGAACTCCGAGTGGGACTCGCCGAGACCATCTCTGATCGCATCGCCGATCGATTCATGGCTCATGCCCGCCGTGACGTCCGTCGTCGCGCGACCCGGGCCGATGCCCACGACATGAATCTGATCCGGACGCCGGAAGGTTCGCGCGATGGCGAGGAAGTCGTCGGTCGCGCGTTTCTTGGTGATGAAGACGATCGCGCCGGCGCGTTTCGATGTGCGGAGTCCCCAGTAGAAATCCGGGTAAACCTTAGAGCGGGTTTTCGATGATCCGGGCGCACCTACGACGAGCGTTCCGCGATTCGCGCTGCGCTCGCCGTACAGGAGGATCGCGCCCTTTTCCGGAGCACCGGTCGCGAGGTTGCGCTCGCGAAACACGCCTTGCGCGACTCCGCCGCAAAGCGCAAGCTGACCCGTAAGGGAGCTCCAGCGTCTACGGTTTCTCATCGCGACACTCGTGTTCGTCGCTGCAGCACCCATCGCGCCCCAGGCCGCGACGCCGAGATCATGTAGGCCGAAGCATATCGCGAAAGCGGCCAGGACTAGGAGTACGATCGTCCCGTCGTAGTCGGGGAACCGATCCTGGATCGTAACCCATTGCATCGCTACGGGGACATGCGATGCAATGACGAGCGCGATGCCCGCCCAGAACGCAAGGTAGCGCGGTTTCGACGCTTTGAAGAACTCTCGATCGACGCCGAAGCCCCGGGATATCGGGATGACGATCGCCATGACGCTGGAGGCGATCAGCGCGTAGCCGACCCACAGAGTTACGGCCCAAGCTACGTAATGGAAAGGCTGCTGCCGCATCCATGACTCGATAATCGGGCGCAGCTTCGTTAGGAGCCAGAGGCCGGCGAAGACCGTAAGGATGGGATCGATAAGGGCAAGGCAGAGCGCGGTGAGGCGATCGTGCGATTCGCGGAGGTGGTAGGCGGTCATTTGCGATTCCTTTCATAGATGATTCCGTCGTGGTAGCCGGAGCGGTAGCCCAAGTCGAACCCGTATCCGGAACCGGCGTTATAGCTCGTCCAAATCGCTCCAAACGCAACGACGAGCGCGAGTGCGAAGGAGAAGACGAGTGATGAAACTGGCGCGAAGGCGCGTTTGCGCGCGGTATTGCGCTGCTCGGATTCGAGTGAACGGATGGCGCGCACCGATGCATCATGGACGCCGGTGATGCCATCCGCTAAGGCTCCAATGACGCGCTGATCTTTAGCGATACTCGAGCCGACCGCCGACGAGAGACGATCGGCAAATGCCTCGTTGGCGAGAACGGTGTTTGTACCGCGCGTGAACTCGCGTACCGACTGTTGCATTTCATAGAGGAGCAGCCACATCGGATCGTCATCGGGGATGCGGGAACGCTCGGCCAGGCGCCGCGCATTCAGCTCGGCGTCGGCGCCGAGGGACGACAGGTACAGATCGCGTGCAGTGCCGCTCACCGCGGCACCATGTGCTCGGGGAGTTTGCCGTCGAGATCGAGGGACGAATCGCGAAATGCCTCGGCGACTGACGAGAGGTACATCTGCACGCGTGCGGCACCGAGGCGCCCCATGCGTCCGACACCGTCCGCGCCGGCAGCCTGAATGAGGCGAAGCCGTTCGGCGTCCGCCTGGGCCAAGAGCCTGGGCGGCATGGAGGGGAGGAACACCGTCTCGGCGCCGGCACTCGCGGCGAGATCGCTCGTTGCGCCATATCGGCGCATGCCGTTCTCGTTGATGCCGTCGTAGATCACGAAGTCATCGGCATTTCCAAAGCGGCCGTTCTTGACGATGACGATGCGCGCGGCGGTGCCGGAAAATGTGTTGAGGACTACCTGTGCCGTCAGGGTTTCGGCCACCATTGCGCCGATAGGGTTGACGACGACGAGCTCTCGACCCGACGCTTTGACCGCCGCCACGAGTGCTTCCGTTCCGTTGTTGCCGAACGTGCTCAACAGATCGTCGATGCGGCCGCCGGGAACGTCGATGAGAACATCGTCGAAATCGGCTTCGTAGCAGTCGTCGAGCCATGACTGTACGCTGCTGTTTGCGTTGAGATCGAACGTCTTAATCGCGTCGTGGTAGACCGCGAACGTTCCGGTAGCTGCGTCGAGGTCCCACGAAGCCACGCGGCGTCCGTGGGTCGGAAGAAGATCGTGGAGAAGCTTCGAGATGAACGTTTTGCCGACGCCACCCTTTGGGGCAACGGTCGCTACCACTCGTCGTGCGCTCATAGCTTCAACCCTTTTGCGCCGAAGCTCGCGTTCGTGGTCGCGGACAGAGCGGGCTTTGCCGATGTCTGCTGCTGCATCGGATGCTCCGTTACCGGTGCGCCACTCACACGACGCGAGCGTCGACGCGGCGACCGTTTCATGCAGGCCGCGCGCAGGAGATCGGCGCTGATACTCTCGCCCATCGCTGTCGATAGTTCTCGGGCAAGGGAACGCCACGAATACCCACGCTGGTGCAGCGTTAGGATAAGTTCGCGCGCATTTACGAGGAGCTGTCGCTTCGCGCTAACGCGCGATGACGGAGCGGCTTCCTGGAGCCGTTTTAGAATCGCTTCGAGTTCAGATGCTGTCACCGTGTACCTCAGTCAGAAGGTGCGTAGTGGCGACAGTTTAGCGGATTTGCAGGACGGATTGAGTCCCGCATTATGTGTACTCGCTGGATTACTCTCACCGAGCACACGCTCATCGGACCCATCTTTGCTTCATGCTGTGCGATAATCCACGCCATCGCAGTAACCGGCACGCAACAAGACGTGCGGAGCGCATTCACAACGACGTCAAATAAGGATGCAGGATGGTGCCCAAGGGCAGACGAGAATCAAAAACGCAACGACACGGCGGGCGCGTCGTACTATCGCTCGATGTAGAGCCGCGCGTGCGCGACGCACTACGCGAACGCGCGGCGCTAGCTGGCGTTTCGATGGCGGAATATGTCAGCGTCGCCCTCGCTCAACCGAGTCGCGCGTTCGCGACGACGTCGGCCGAGGTAGTGCAGCCGCTCGCGCAGCTTTCATATCGAATCTCGCGTGCACAGCACGCTGCCGCGGCAGGCGATCATCAGGCCGCAGCTACGGAGCTTGAATGCGCAAGGCGCATTGCCGCGGAGGCTATGCGTCCGCTAGCTGCCCCGCATGCCGACGAGGTCCGATCGGCCGACCGGCGACGCGCTGGCGGCTGGAGCGGCTGATGGTTGGCAAGCTTTGTGCGGCTCCCGCGAAAGGCGGCGCAGCGTCAGGCTTGATCGAATACCTCGTCGGGTACGCGATAAGCGAGAAGGGCGCGACGCGCCAAGAGATCGCCGACGCGCTCGACGGCGTGTACGCTGAATCGGAGCAGCGCCCGGACCTTGGGGTAGACGCCGTGTGGCGCCCGGAAGTCGGCGGCGGAACGCGGCCATCGTCCATACTCGTGCGGAACTGCGCCTCGTTCTCGACCGCGAGCCTGGAAATCGACGCGGACGGAGCGCGGAACCCCGGCATCCGATCGAGCGCGATGCACTTCGTTTGGTCGTGGAACGAACGCGAGAGCGGCTTGCTGACCGATGAACAGGCGCACACATATGTTGGACAGATTCTCGAAAAGCTTGAGTTGAACCATTATCGGAGCGTAGCTGTCGTTCACCGCGATACCGACAATCTGCACGTCCACTGCGCTGCTGGTGCTGTCGACCCGGGAACGGGGCTCGCTTACGATCGCACGGGCCTTCACCGGAAGATGGCGTGGGCCGAACGCGAAGTCGAACTCGCCAACGGCCTCGACCACGATCGCGGCCTAGCCGTCGTTCAGGACTCCGGGCTTTCTACCGCTCATGTACGCTGGGCCGATAAATTCGAACTTGCTGCGTGGCGAGCGGAACGACGCGAGGAGCGCCTCGTTCGTCAGGAACGCCGTTCGTTCGAGGGGTACCGCGAGCGCGACGGAGCATTCAGTCGTTACGTCGATGCGACGTTGGGACCTCGTCTATTGACGGCGCTTGACCTCGATCGACAGCGCGGCGTTACTGATTCCTGGGCAACGCTGCATGCCGTTGCAGCACGCTATGGATGCGAGCTTTCGGCGGGGCAAGATGGCGCCGTAGTTGCAAGGGATGTCGGCGTTGGCGCGATGCGCACAGCGCATGAACAAGAACGACGCGATGTGCGCGCGGCGCTGCTCGCTGAGGGGTTAGATAGCGGCGAGGTCGACGAACGGCTTGCGGAGTTGCGGGCGAAGCACGTGGCGGAAGAAACCATTGAGCGCGATCGCAAGAAGGTCTCGGGAGTCGTCGCTGAGTTGCCATCATCGCTGCGAGAACGGCTGCGGGATCTTCCGGGATTTCAAGATGCCGAGCAATCGGAGCGATCCGTCGTCGAGCGGGTCGAGCGCAAGCCGGCGCTTGTCCTCACTGCGATTACTGCTCAAAGCAGCACCTTCACGCGCGAGGACATCGATCAATGGCTCTCGGCCCGATTATCTGATCCCGATGAGATCGAACGTTTAGGGGACCTAATCGTCCGCGCGGATGAGGTTCGGGTCCTGTCTGCCGATCCGGTGCAGCCGCTGATGACGACGACGGAAATCGTGGCGATCGAGGAGGCCTTGAATGCGGATGCTCGTCTCCTGGCGGCGACGGCATCGGGTATCACGCCGTCTGCGGTCGACAACGCGATTCGCTGCTACGAGCAGCAAGAAGCCTCGCGTCGCGGACACGCCTTCCGGTTGTCCGATGAGCAACGTGCCTCATTGCAGCAAATCTCGCGCGCTTCGCTCGTCGCCATCGAAGGTTTGCCGGGAGTCGGCAAGACCACGATTCAGGGCGCGGTTCGCGTGCTCGGAGAGCAATTGGGCCGCGAGGTGGTTGGACTCACGCTATCGCAGGCAGCCGCGGAGCGTCTCGAAGCTGAGGCCGGCTTTCGGTGCGTCAATACGGCACGAGCTCGAATACTTGAGGAAGGCCACAATCCGGTAATCCCGCACAACGGTATCGTGGTCGTCGACGAGGCCGCGATGGTGGATTCGCGCGCGAACGGAAAGATTTTGGAGTTGGCGCGCACGCGCGGATGCGTTGTGGTGGAGATTGGCGATGTGCGCCAACTGCAACCGATCGACTTCGGTGCGTCCTTCCGAATCGTCAGAGATGCGGCGCGCGACGTTGGGACGTACTGCGAGCTTCGCGATATCCAACGACAGGAGCGCGGATGGCACCGTGAAGCGGTGGTGCAATTGGCTGATGCGATTGCCGAGCGCGACGGAAACGCGCGTCTCGTTAAGGTCGGTGCTGCACTTCGGCTCTTAGAAGATCATGGCGCCATCACGTGGACCGATGATCGTGACGCTGCGATCGACGCGGTTATCGAGTGTTCCCAGATGCGTCGCGGAGCTGGTCTCGATACGTTGACGCTCGCTTCCGATAAGGACAGCGTTCGCCATCTCTCGGAAGAGGATCGGCGGCGCGACGGGCGCGATGGGAAGGGGCGACGATATACGGCCGATGGTGGTCTTCGGGAGTTCGCGCCCGGCGATCGGTTGATGTTCTTGGAGAACAGCCTCGGTCGTAACGGTCTCGGTGTTCGTAACGGAGATCGCGGGACTGTACTTGAGGCAAAGCCCAACCGAATTACCGTGCAACTCGACGGCAAGAACGAGCAGACGATGACGTTCTCGCCGAAGGCCTATCAGGCGTTTGATTACGCGAACGCCTGCACCGTTCACAAAGCGCAGGGAGCCAGCGTCGATGCCTGCGTTTCGTTGATCGATCGAAGTGCATCGGCTGAGTTGCTGTTTGTTGCGGCAAGCCGATCGCGACGAGAGCTGGATATGATCATCCCCCGCTCGGCATTCCGGGACGTCCACGAATTAGCGGAGCACGTCGCCGAGCGGATATCTCTGAAGACGACGACGAGAACATACGACGAACTGCTAGAGCGAACCGGCGGCAGGCAGACGATTCGTGTACAGAACATCGAAACGCAACGCGAAGCACTGCCGCTTCGTCGCGTCTATGAGGCAGACGTCGTCGAGCCGCTTCGGGCCTTGCAGTTGGAACGCGTCGAGCAGGCTCGCGAAGCCTATCGGGAGCGCAAGAGCGAGATCGAGGAGTCCGGGCTATCGATGGAAGATCGGTTGGACGCCGGCCGGGATGCGCTGCGCGCAATGAGGACCGCGATGATTGCCGCCTACCGCGAGCTTCGTCCGCAGCCATTCGGCGAGTGGCTCCAAGAGCGCGAAGAGCGCCGGGAGCGGGTCCGGCCGTCGGTCGACCGGCAGCAAGAGCAGGCGGTTCACCGGGATCGGCGTGAGCGAACCATGACCGGCGTGTTCTCGCAAGCGGAGGAGATGTCGCAAGGCACGGGGATCGATCGAGGGCGATAGCGATCGCTCTAAATAGCAAAGCCGCCTTGCGGCGGCTCGCGCCCTCGCTCCTAGGATTGAGGGGGGATACCCTATTACGATATCAGGGTGGTCAAGAGTGGGACTTGCCATGTCACGTTTTTATATAGTAAAATGTGACAATATGGCCGCCAAGACCGCAGCGGACGCCGTCCGCCAATACCTCAAGAGACTCGAACCTGGGACCGTTTTCACCCCGGCGGAGCTGGTCCATGCTCGGCTCGGCTCTGAGGATGCGGTTCGCCAGACACTACGCCGGCTCGCGACCACCGGGGACGTCCGGCGCCTATCCAAGGGCTACTATGATGTCCCACGGGTCAGCCCGCGGATCGGCGTCCTTAGTCCGACCCCTGAGGCAATTATCGCTGCCCATGAGCGCAAGACGGGAGCTACCATTGAGCGCCCGGAGCTGGAAGCCGCAAATAAACTCGGCCTGACGACCCAGGTTGTGGCTCGACCGATTTATCGCACGAATCTCTTCTCGCGCGAGTTGAAGATTGGCGGCCAGCGCATTCGACTGCGCACTTCCGGGCCGCGTTCCCTTGCACGCGACGACGACCCGTCCGAACTCGTGATCGATGCGCTTAGTACCATCGGAAAGGCGAATATTACAGATATCGAGATCGCTAAACTCCGTGCGTTCGTGCGCGAGCATAAGCTCGGCAAGAAGCTGTTGCAACGTTCAAAGCGTGCGCCGGCGTGGATGCTGCCCGTTATCGACAGCATCCTCGCCAAATCGGAGGGCGCTGATGGATAGCTTCGCGCGATTACCCTCGCGCGATCGACGCGAGGCTTTTGAAGAGTTGGCGCGGCGACGGCAGATCGAATTCACGATGGTCGAAAAGGATTTCTGGGTCTGCTGGGTCTTGAAGTCGATTTTCGATCTGCCTCATGGGCATCCAACGATGACCTTCAAAGGAGGCACGTCACTGTCGAAGGCGTACGGGCTGATCGATCGTTTTTCGGAAGACATTGACGTTGTTACCGATCCCGGGTTCTTCATTGCTCAGGGGATCGCGACCCCAGAAGAGGCGGGAATCAGCAGGCCGCAACGTAAGAAGCGCATGGCCGAACTCGACGTTGCCTGCGGATCGTACATCAAGGGGCTCCTTCTCAACGAACTGCGTAAGCAATTTGCGTTTCGACTCGATTCTTCAGATGACTGGAGTATCGGTCTCGATCCGACAGATCCTCATGCTTTGCTGTTCGCATATCCACGAAGTAACCCGGAACATGAAGAACACCCGTATGTTCGCAGATTCGTCAAGATCGAGTTAGGTTGGCGAGCGAAATCCGCTCCCTCTGAGACGAGATCGATCGAACCATATCTGGCTGACATACCGTTTGCGTTGCAAAACCCGATCGTTGCCTGTAATGTGCTTGCCCCGGACCGGACCTTCTGGGAGAAGGTGACAGCCTTGCATGCAGAGAGTTTTCGCGACGGAACAAAGCCATTCTTCGCGCGCCATTATTCCGATGTTGCTACGATGCTGCAGACGCGAACTGGAAAAAACGCGTCTTATGACCTGGCAATGCTCGAAGACGTACGCGCGTTCAAGGAAGTTTACTACTACTCTGCTTGGGCGCACTACGACCTCGCCAAACCAGGTTCGTTGGTTGTGGTTCCTAACGCAAAGAAGCTTCGCGATCTTGCAGGCGACTACAATGGCATGGAGCAGATGTTTCTCCATGATCCGCCGTCGTTCGACTGGGTTGTCGAGCAGCTGCGGAGCTTCGAGGCGGAAATTAATAAGTAGGGGACGAGGAAGGTCGCGCTGAGCGAGCAGTCATTCGCGCGTACTTACCTCCTCCTAGCCTGCATCTCAGGCGGCACGCTTGCGAGCGACGTAACCCACCGAAGCGAACACATGCATCCAATCTCTTGGCCCGGTCTGCTGATCTCATCCAGGTAGCCAGCTTGACCAACTTTCATAAGACCCTTCGCGATAGCCCAACTGCCACGTACGGCATACACGCGGCCGGCGCGTTGCTGGTGGTTGTAAGTCATCTGGTATTCACCCTGCGCGTCCAGGTCGCTGTATTCCCAGATTGCGGCAAGTGGGTCGTGACTTGCGAGTACAAAGAGATATTCGACCTCGGCGGGAAAGCTTCTCGCTTTGTACGTGTAAAACAGTCGGTTCCATTTTACTAAAAAGCGAAGCTCTCTCTTGATCTCTGCAATTTTGCTCTTAATGGTCTTGTCTCTTGTTCCGCCATCTGGAACTTGGTCGAGAAACTCTTTCAACATGGCCTGCAATCGCGCGATCTGATCCTCTAGAAAACTGCTCGCCTGAGAACGATAGTTCTCAACGCACCACTCGAACCGCTCGATGATAGATGGAAGGAGCGCATCAAAAGTTTCTCCTACGTGGCTCCCGCTTGGACTCACGCTCTGCGCTTGCCGCTCGTCACTGCCAGATATTGCTCTGAACGGCATACCCTTGACCCGAATTACTTCGTCGAGAAAGTCTTTGCAGGCGCGCTCATAGCTCGCCGTTGCAGCCGCGCTGCTCGGTGCCATCGCACGAGCCGATTCTAAGAGATCGACGTAAGTGTCTTCACGATGGTCGGGGCTCTTCGGGCCTGATTTTAGGAAGGTCGCTAATGATTCCCCGATGGCGTTAATCGCCTCCCTCGTATCGATGCCCGGCTGCGAATCCACTGTCGTACCGCGGTCGAAAAAGGGATTGGGAATGCCATCTTTGGTTTCATCGGTCGGGTCGGTCACGTTGGTCTCCATCATCGGGCGGTTCGAGTGGTGCTTT
The DNA here is from genome assembly GCA_035502855.1 of Candidatus Baltobacteraceae bacterium. Classification (NCBI taxonomy): domain Bacteria; kingdom Bacillati; phylum Vulcanimicrobiota; class Vulcanimicrobiia; order Vulcanimicrobiales; family Vulcanimicrobiaceae; species Vulcanimicrobiaceae bacterium. The sequence goes on along the minus strand of DATJTX010000023.1, from coordinate 21,292 downwards.
GAGCCTATGGCCCGGGGCGGTAATCTACTTTATCGCGGTTGAAAAGCTCCGAGGGCGGTTTCTTTGGGATTATCTATGCCAGGCCCCTGGCATCCGCGTGGGCTAATATGCCACCAGGTTCCAATTTACAAAGGGAGCGGCGTACAGACGCAATGGAAGAGCGACCTCGAATTTTTGTGGAGTCTTGGTCTGCTGATTATGGCTCTCCGATGCAGATTGACGAGAGCGATTCGGTCAACGGCACCGCGCATCTAATCGACGAAGAAGGCTTCGATTTCATCGGGCCCCGTGATATGGAACGGTCAGCGCTCGCATTTGTGGATGGCGTCCGTCGCCAGGAGGCCGCACTCTCCCAATGGCACGAGGAGCACGTCGTTCCTGGCATCGCAGGCGCTTATGCTGTTGGCGCAGTCGTTGCTCTACCTGGGGAATCCCCGGTCTTTTTCCGCGAGATCGTCGATCGGCTTGTAATATGGTCCGGCGGGTTGTGCGGTAGCCTCCCGACAGGTTCCAGCGGATGGTCTTGGCGCGAAGATTCCACTCCCGACCCTAACCCAGCCGCACCGATACGGCGCCTCCAGGAACTGATGCGTCGGGCGGAAGCGCGGCTTGCCGATAATCTGGCTGCAGAAGGCCATCTGGTTGTCATGGATGGGACGCTCTGGTTTGCGTCCAGCTATGACAAGCGCAACATTGCGGGCTACGTAAAAACGCACCACGTGCGCCTTTTGCCAGAGACTGAGGCGCGGCGTCTCCCGGAGTTGCCTGCTGGACATCGTACGACCATTTTTCGCACCGATGCGAACCGCTATGCGTGCTACCTGCGTCTCGCGTCACGCCCAAAATTTCATGCGCCGATGTCCGGCATCGTGCGCCTTGAGTTTTCCGGCTCACTCCCTTTGGATGAAGTGAGGGTAATGGCGGATCGTTTTACGGCTACACTTCCCGCCTTTGCCGGCGCTGCGCATGTGGATCCACGTGCGCCTCAAAATCTGCAACCAATTGGCGCACTTGAAATGCGCCTAAGACATCTTCTTGGCGACGTCGCCCTTGCGGAGCGCGCCGTTCGAGATGCAGTTGCTGCTCTCACTCAAGCAATAGAGGTTTAATATGGATCTTCCGGAGACCATCGGTTATGTGGACGGATCGGTAGAATCGACGACCCAGCGGTTTGAGGTCGTCTTGAATGATGACACGCTCGTGCAACTCGACGACCTCGTTGTCTCCAGACAAGACCTTCCCGGCGACCGCGGCACGCTAGCCCACTATGGCATTGTTGTTGAAGGCACGGGCATGATTGAGGGCGCGCGTATGGCCAGTGATACTAAACGTATCTATGCTACGCAAACGATGCCTGGGCAGCGCATCAACACGGTCACCGTTCAGATCCTGCGCACAGATCCCGAGCTCTGGATGCCACCGCAGCCCGGCGCCAAAGTGGAATTGGCACGTGATGCACATCGCGCCATTGCGCTCTTTCAGGATCGCATGGAAGGTAACCAATTGCGACTCGGCCTTGACCACGCAAATGAACCGGTCTCCATCGACTGGACCTTTCTCAACGGCGAGAAGGGCGCACACATTTCCGTTAGCGGTATCTCCGGTGTAGCCACAAAGACATCGTACGCGCTCTTTGTGCTGTACATGCTCCTAGAGACCGCTGAAGGCCGAGCGCTTCTCGGGCGATACGTTGCCGATACAAAGGCCGTCGTCTTCAACGTGAAGGGTGAGGACTTGCTGCATATCGATCGACCGAACAGTAAGTTCGCCGACGACGCTAACGCAGCCGCGATGTGGCAGGCACTGGGCGTGAATCAGCCAGCGCCGTTTCAAAACGTTGGCATTTTCGTGCCGCCTGCGCGGGGCGGCGTTGACATCGTTGCTGCGAGCGTCGCGCACAGACGCGACGACGAATACACAGTTTACGGCTGGACGCCGCTCGAATTTGTGAAACGTGGACTTTTGCAATTTGCGTTCAGCGATGCGCGTGAACAAAATCAGATTTCGTTTGTTGTGGATCACATGCGATCGACGCTGGTTCGCCACTCCGTCCCATCAGCGCATACGCCAGGAGCCGTAATAATACGAACCACTCCAGCCCACGCAGGGCGCGATTTTGAACGCGCGGCGATGCAGCTATCGTCCTCGCATCCAGAGGAAGCCGCAGGTGACCCCGAGGTTAAGGACTTCGCCGATCTCGTTGACGTATTAATTCAAAAGATTGAGACCGAAGATCCGTTATGGGTTCCGCGTACCGCGCAGGGAACCAATGAGGCGTTTCTGAGACGGCTCGTTGCCATGAGCAAACGCCTCGGGCATCTAGTAACCGTGCACGCCGCGCCCCTGACGCTGGGCAATAACGTCAACGTTGTCGATATTCACGCGCTCCACGATGACGCGCAGCGATTCGTCGTCGGCGCGGTGCTCGATCAGATCTGGCAGGAAAAGCAGGCCCGCGGACGCCAGCCGCTTCGGTTCGTAGTTCTTGACGAGCTGAATAAGTACGCCCCGCGCGAAGGCCGCAGTCCGATCAAAGAGATCCTGGTAGATATCGCCGCTCGCGGCCGCAGCCTGGGGGTGATTCTTATTGGTTGCCAACAGAACGCTTCTCGCGTTGAGGCGGCCATCGTCGATAATGCGGCAATTAAAGTCGTGGGACGGCTTGACGCAAGCCACGCAGACGAGTACAAATTCCTATCGCCCGAGTTGCGAGCGCGCGCAACACGCTTTCTTCCGGGAACGATGGTTCTCGACCAACCCGTCGTGCCGGCGCCCATCCCGATCGTATTTCCGTTCCCGCCGTACGCGACCAACGTGACGGAAGACGCCATCGGCGCAACGGCCACGCGAGATGGCGTCGATCCCGTTGATAAAGTGCTGGCCTGATGCGAGCGCTGCACACCTCTGATTGGCACATAGGCGTCAATCATCACAAATTGGACCGAACACCGGACCACGATCACGTATTCTCGCAGCTGAAGAGAATCGCGATCGAAGAGAAGGTTGACTTCATTCTAAACACGGGCGACCTTTTCGATTCACCGTATCCGAGCCTAGAGGTACTGCGATACGGATGGAGTGTCCTAGAAGAGCTGGCATCTGTCGTACCCGGCGGGGTCGTTGTCCTGTGCGGCAATCACGACGGCGCAAAGCTCTTCGAGCTGATGGGGACGATTCTCAAGGATCGATTGAAGATATTCTTCGTCGATCCGACGTCGCTCCGGAAGCGCGAAGGCAGCATCGTGCAGATCCCGACCGCGGATGGCGAGATCGTTAAAATCGGAGCGGTACCATTTATCAAGAGCGCGAGCTATATTAGGGACTATTTGGCGTCTGGCGCCGAGCGCGCGACTGTTACGTATGCGGATGAAGTCGGATCGCTCGAATATTATGTTGGGGAATGGCTGAATGGCGGATATGACCCAACGCGCGATATCCGCATTTTTGCTGCGCATCTGTTGCTGGACGGGGCGGAGGTTTCCGGCAGCGAGTACCGCTTGTATGTAGAACGCGACTTCGTCACGCGACCAGAGCGGATTCCTGTTGCCGACTACGTGGCGTTCGGGCACATCCATAAGCCGCAATACATCGTTGGCCTCGACAACGGGCGGTATGCTGGTTCGCCTATTCCGATCGACTTTGGCGAGCGCGAAGATCGCAAACTAGCATATTTGATCTCCGGCAAACCGGGTTATGCGCTCAAAATTGAAGAGCGATACCTGGATATCGGTCGACGGCTCATCGAGATTCGTGGCGATCTCCCGACGATCAGGACGAACCGCGAAGCATATGCGGGTGCCGTCGCAAAGGTTTACGTTGAGCTTGACGCTCCGATTTCGGAGCTTGAGACTCAAGTTCGCGAGATCCTACAGGACACCACTGTTTGTACCGTCGTCGGGCAATATCGCCGCGCCCAGGGCGAGATGATAACGATTGGCGAGCGCGTAGAGCGGGAGCCAACGCTACCCGAAATGTTCGCAACCTATCTCGACAGTGCGAGTAGCATCGGCGATCCTAAACGCGTATTAAGGTATTTTGACCATCTGCTCGGCCAGGTTCAACAAGGAGGGGATAGCGAGAACGCCTTTCCCGAGATTGACGAGGTCGTGAGGTGAAGCCAATTCGCCTCCAGATTGAGAATCTGCGGAGCTTTCGCGCGAGGCGCGACATAGACTTCGATGCGTTGCAGATCGTCGCTATTGTAGGAGATACGGGTGCCGGAAAGACGTCGATCCTTGAGGCAATTACCTACGCCCTGTTTAATCGCTCCACATGGAGCGGCCGCAATGTCAAGGAGCTAATAACGCGCGGCGCGTCGACCATGACTGTGTCGTTTACGTTCTCGGTTGATGGGGTCAAGTATGAGATTTTGCGGATAACCAAGGCTCGTGGTGCTTCGCAGCATCGGCTGTCTTGCGAAGAACGGGGGATCGATGTCAGCGGCGAGGCAGACGTGGAGAAGGCGGTTCGCAACGCGCTACACTTGGACGATACAGCATTTTTGCATACCGTGTTGCTGCCGCAAGACAAGCATGCGGAGCTCTTGACAAAAGACCAGCGCGAAAGGAACCGGATACTAAGCGAGCTGTTCAGGTTGGACGATCTCGCAAAAGTGGGTGAACTGGCCCGTACGCACGATGCGCGCGCTGATATGGCACTTTCTGGATTACGGCAACAGCGAGCTTTATATGGCGATGATCCTAGTGCTGCTGTCACCGAAGCAAAGCGAGCGGTTGAGCTTGCGGAAGAAGCATTGCAGCGCGCGAAAGCGGCAGTCGATGCCGCGGAAGCGATTGACCTGCAGACGGCCACGTGCGATCAAACTGTGGCGCAACATCAGCAACGTCTCGACTCGATTGCGCCAACGCAGGATGTGCTCGGTAAGCTCGAATATCTCGATGCAGTCGAGAAAAAGTTGTCACCTCTAGCAGCGCAGCAGGAACAGGCACGCGCCGGGGCCGAGGCGTCGAAAAAAGAGGCTGAAGTGGAGGCGCAGCGATTGCGCGACGCAGGGCGCGATTCTACAACGCTAAGAGGCGTGAAGCGTTCTCTCGAAATTGTCGCAACCGAGCTGCGAGAAGTCGAAGACGAGCGTACCCGAGAGAGCGAGGCAAAACTAAAACGTGCCGATGCTTTCAGACGCGTCACCAATACGAAATCTGCGTTGGCAGATGCTGAAGCTAATTACGTCGAAGCTGAGGCCGCGCGCGCCCGCGCGAGCGACACTCTGCGGGGGCACGAGGCGCGAGCCAACGGCCTTGAGTTGGCCTTGACCGATCAACGCAATACCTTCGGACGCCGCGACACGTTGCTAACGCGGTCTAATTTGAAGAAGCAACGCATCGAAGAAGCGCGCGCCCAGGTAGAGAAGGCCGAGGATGTGCTTATCGCCGCTCAACAGAGCTACGATGAGGCGACTAAAGCACGAGAGCAGGCTCAAGTTACGCAGCAGGCAGCCTACGTGGCAAGTCACCTGCACCCCGGGGACGATTGCCCTGTCTGTCATCGTGCACTTCCCGATGGATTCAGCGCGCCAGCGATTTCGGAGCTGAGTGAGGCACAAGAAACAGAGCGAAACGCGCAAAATGCCCTCACTGATGCCGCGGCACAAAAAAACACATTCGCGGAGCGTCTTAGGTCCGAGAGCGATGCGCTGCATCAACTAGATCGGGATTTGGTCGACACGGAAAAGGAGGTGCAGGACATTACGGCGCGTTTGCAAGCGTTGCTCTTGTTGCCTGATGACGATCCTCAAGCTTTCCTAGAGACTTGCAAGCGGAGCGCCGCTGATGAACAGCAACGTCTCGTTGGATTGCGCGAGTCCGTAGCGGAGTGCAACGACGCCCTATCAAACGCGCGTGTCGAGAGTGCGTCTGCAGAGACGGATCACCGGCATTACTCCGAGTCGCTGGGACAAGTCACAGCTTCGATAGCGACGCGCCTGGAGCGATGTAAGAGTGTTTGCTCTTCTATACCCCAACCATTGCGGCCAATACTCGATACTAAGTCGGTTGAGGGCCGCCTAAGGGATGTCGACGAGCTTACGCGAGCTGCGGAGACTGTAGATGCCCGCATTGTAGATGCAGTCGAAGCAATCGCGGCGGCGGTAGACGAGACCAGCGCTTTGCAGCAGCGCATCACAAACGAAGTGCTGGTGCCGCGTACCGCATTATACGAACAGTTGCGCGCCGTAAGCCATTTGCTTAACGTGCCGACGATGCCCGCAAGGGAGGACGCGCGTCCGAATTGGGCTCGGTCCGTTGATCGAGCAGCGAACGGCGAAAGATCACGACTGGCCGGCGCTATAAGGGAACTGGGCGCGCGCCGCGAGGCGCTTTTAGTAGAACGAGAGGCCATAGTATCGAAGGCGGGAGGCGAGCCAAGAGCAATGGCATCGCAGGCACTGGTGGAAAAGAGAGACGCGGAGCACGCGGTTGAGGACGCGACCGCGAAAGCATCTCATGCCTCTGCGATCGACGTGAAAATTGCGAAGCTTGAGCCAGTCAGGATGGGTCTCAGTAGTTTGCGTGACGCTCTGGGCGCGAGAGAATTTCCCGCTTTCGCGACCCAGCAACGACAGAGAAGGTTGCTCGAAGAGGCGACAATGATTTTCCGCGAGATGACGGACGGTCGCTATGGATTCACAGAGGAATTCGAAATCTTCGATGGTGAGACAAACGACGCGCGATCGCCGCACACGCTCTCCGGTGGGGAAAAGTTCCTTGCGAGTCTGGCCCTGTCTCTTGCCGTCGTGGAGATTGCCTCGAACGCTGGCGCAAAGATCGAAGCACTCTTCCTTGATGAGGGGTTCGCTTCACTCGACGCCGCTACGTTGGAGCAGGCGATGCTAGAATTGCGGAAGCGCTCTCGATCTGGTCGCATGATCTTCGTCATTTCGCACTTGAGTCAAGTAACGCAGTTTGTAGATGATACCATATTGGTGGAAGAAACTGCCGAGGGAAGCAAGATCGAACGACAAGTCGGACCGCTCGAAGATGATGCATCTGCAGTCGAGGGTTTGGTGTCACACCTTGCCACGCACCTTACTTAGCGTTCAGGAGAAAGCCAAGTGAAGTGGCTACATCGCATGCTCGGCGAACGTAATCCCGTGCCGGGGAATGCGGTCGCTCAAAACGAAGCCGTTGTGAACGACCTGGCTATTGGGCACGCTCCCAACCTGGTTGACGGCATGAATGCGCTCTCGGCTTACTACAGATATCTAGAGGCCGCGGCATACAATGCGGAGCTCAAGACGGCTCGGGATCGCCGTAATTTCCGCGACGAATTCTTGCAGCGCATTGAAGCACTATTGTCCTACCATTCTGATGGCGAAGCACAGCGCCAGATTCAGCGCGAGATCGACAAAGAAGCCGCAGCTTTCGGGGCCGGTCGGGCTTCCAATCGCTCCAGCGATGTTGCTTCCGAAGCACGTTCACGGGACGCCGAAGGTTATGCGTTACTGGCCCTTTCGACGTCATTGACTTGGGACTCGCTTCGCGCCGCCTATCGAGCAGCCGCGAAGAGGTACCATCCGGACGTGGGCGGCGACGACGCTACCATGCAAAAGGTCAACAATGCGTACGCACTATTCACTGCGATACTAAGGCGATCTGGAGCGCAGGAGGCCGTTGCGGATGGCAGGTCTTTCGTCGCCGTTGACTCGGTGAACAGCCTGTTTAGTGAGATCTTATTGGCGAAATTTTCGTTGCTGATCGACGATCTCGCGGGCGACGTCGCATACGATGTCTATAAGCTGCTGACGCTGCAAGATATTGAAGAGTCGTACGGCGTAGAGCTAGTGGCTCGACTGTGCCGATTGTTGGCGGCGGCTGGGCGGAAGGACGACGCCACGACGGTTCTAGCAGATCTGCAGAAAATGGTCGAATGGGGGACGGCGCGCCAACTTAATTATGAACCTGTATACATTAACGCGTGCGACGCGGTAAAAGACCCGAAGCGCATTCGCTTTATTCCAAATCACGATCGGCAAGCGAGTAATCTCTTACGGCTCGGAATCATTGATAAGATACGATACGAGTCATTGCTTAAGCGAATCGACGCTGCCGAAAGTCAGGTTAATCAAGGTGAATTGGAATTCACCGAATATGTACGAGCGCGCCAATTCATGCGCCTCCAAAATGATCCACTTCCCGACGATAAGCCGATAGATGGCCTTGTGCCGGCGCCTGGATATTTTTCGCGCGTCGAGACGCTGTCACCGGTACAGCTGCGAGAATATGCTAAAGCGTTTCATGCTCGTGCATGTGAGCTTGTGTCGAAGTATTTCGTCGTAAGGCTGGATGCGCTGCTACGGGAACCGTTTATCGGCGGTCGCGATATCGACGCTGTGCTCGACGAGCTTCGCTTCCTTTCAAATGCCCCGGGGCTGCGCGGCTCGCAGCCGACGCTTTCCCAGGAGGCAATTACCGTCGTCCAGTTCTTGGCAAATCTCACGCCATCGGAAAGAGAAAAGCGGATTTATCTCTTGAATTCGTTGGATGGCCTTCCAGGGAAGATGGAGATTGTTATAACTGTAGGTTCGCCTTGTATAACCGGCGGACCACGACTTCCGCGACCAATTTTCCTCAATGCCCAATTTACAAAATTTGCAACTGGTCCTCTTGAGCGCATCGAGCGGTACGCCCGCACTGGCTCCGAGGAGACTGCCCAGGAGCGAGAGAGCGAGCAGAAGCGCCGGCAGGACTCCCGCGCATTCCACGAGTCTGAAGTATACAAACGTGCACGCGACGTAACGTGGGCGAAGCAAAAGGACCCTGCGGAAGTTGTAGCCGCAGTCGGTGCCCTGTGCGAAGCGATGTACGAGCGTGCCGCACAAGGGGACAGCACAATGGAGATCGGCTACTGGACTAATGACTTGACGATCAATCTTGTAAAATTGAAGCGCTATGACGAGGCGCTTCGGTGGATTGACCGCTTGTCCACGACATCGAGCGAAATCCAACAGCGAACGCCGGGTAGTGTTGTAGCGGCGCTTGCAAAGCGGCGAGGCCGCTGCTTAAGCGCATCGAGCGAGAGGTGATCTACCAATGGCACCAATATGCTATGTGCAAGGATGGTTGTGATGTCTGCAGATCCGAAAGAAGCGCCGGGCGAACGCCTCGATTCAGACGGTGGAGACCTAGGTGAAGCTGCGCTCGGACGGCTAAGGGCCGAAGGATTTCAAGTTTTCAGAGCGACTCGCGGCGAGCGTCCGAATAACGACTTCGTATTCAAGAGTCCGTCGGAGTTTCTGTCGTGTGCGCGTGAGTTAGGCATTCGTGTGATGTTCCTCGAGGCTGTGAGCTTCGAGGAGGGCGAATTCTTTCTTGAGGATGCCTTGCCGGCGGAGGATATAGGCGATGGCGACAACGTCGTAGATCTTCGCGATGTCAGTGACGGCTTACGAGTCTTCCAGAGGCATGTTGGGGAGTGTCAGTTAGTTGTCTTGACGGGCTGCACCGGCTCCACGTCTATTTCGTATGTCGAAGCAGCGCATTGGGTTGAAGGATTTGATACGCAAAGAGAGCGCGCAATTCGGTTGGTCAGGGCTTCATCGGAAAAAGCCGAGGAGCTGTGTGAGCGAGAACTGGAGCGGAGAATCCAAGAGGTCACTGAAGTGATTGCGAAGCTGATCGAGGACGCTCAATTCAATGATACGTTTTCTAGCGGGAGGCCAACCCAAGGCGCCATCGTCGCCTATATCCGAACAACAATCGCTGGCGCAGAAGACTTGCCATCAAGGACGCTACGCGAGGCCGCGAACCATCTGCGCGATCGGCTTCTACTGAAGCGTTGAACTCCGGTGCGCGGTCCGGCGGAGCAGAGAATGCCGTGCCAAAGGTCCCACAATCCTGTTGCACACGTCCCGACTATGCACCGGTCCGCGGTCGGCCCGAGCGAACCGGGTGGATGCCGCGGGGGTTTCGAAATAAAGCGGATACTGCCCCACCGTGAGAGAGGCATCTGCGGCGTATGGACGATAGCGAAAACAGGGTAGAGCGCGATCGAATTTCGCGTCTATTTCAGTTCGTTCGCGCCCTTAACGAACTGCGCAACCCTGTTCCGCGGCAGATCCGCGAACTCCAATGGTCGCTGCCTCTTGTTGACCTACCGCATCATGAATGCGTGATCCTCGGCGCGCCAACGTCGACCTCGAACGATGATGAGGGAGATGATGGCGATGACTTTATATTGCGTGTCAAGCGTCCTCCGCCACTTGAGCCCGTTCCATCGCCGCCGCCGGAGATCGCCGACTGGATCGAAGATGGGTGGCAGAAATACGAGGGTTCAGTTTCTGTTCGCGAGACGCGGCCCAAGCTGGGTTCTACCAGCCAGGCCGAGACAGAACGCTTTGGAGAGGACGCGTCCCGAGTTTTGGCCCTCGCGCGTTGGACTGCTTTGCGAGTCAGTTTTATAGCTGAAAATATGCCAGCGCTAGGGGCATTTCGCCTGTTTGAACGACTGTACGAACTTCACGGAGCGCTGGAGCGCGACGCGGAGCGTTACGATGTCATGCTGGGTGATGGCATCTTGTGCTGGAGCGTTCCCAAGGGGAGCATTCGATTCCCGATCGTTTTGCAGAAATTAGAACTCGAATTTAACCCTAGCGTTCCATCCTTTACCTTAACGGATGCTGCCAGTCCGACGGAATTATACTCGACGCTCTTTAGAACTATTGATACGGTTGACGGCAGCGTCGTCGGCGCGATAAAGAAAGAGCTGGATGCGGGGCAATATCACCCGTGGTCCGCAGATGATCTGACCGCGTTACTGAGAAGTATACCGCCCCGACTGGCCGCAAATGGCCGCTACTTAGATGAAGCTCCAGCACGTGAGCCGAGCGAGCCATCAATATACCGAGCGCCCATCATATTCCTGAGAAAGCGTACACTCGGAATAGCGGAGGCGCTCGAAAAAATCATCGCGGATATCGCAGCCGATGGGGCTTTGCCGCAGAGCCTCATCAATATCGTGGGCGAGGGAACGCTCGCGCCAAACTCGACGCTAGGCGAGCCTTCTGATACGTCGTCGGAGGCAGAGGACCAGCGCGATGTGCTCTTCACCAAGCCTGCAAATGTGGAACAATATCGGATTGCGGAGGCTCTGGCGCATCATGCCTGTGTGCTCGTACAGGGGCCTCCGGGAACCGGAAAGACTCACACCATCGCCAATCTCCTTGGGCACCTTCTTGCCGAGGGTAAAAGCGTGCTTGTAACGAGCAGCACAACGAAGGCACTGCGTGTTCTTCGAGAAAAAGTCGTTGAACAGTTACGCCCGCTATGCGTTAGCGTCCTCGAAAGCGATTCTCAGAGTAACGATCAGTTGAAGGCCGCTGTCGACTCGATCGTTGAGCGCCTCAGCTCCGCAACGGAGTCGGGTCTCCAAAACCAAGTGGATCGACTGACACACGAACGCAAATCGTTGTTAGCGGACGTCAGTGGCACGCGGCAGCGTCTCCTTCAGGGGCGTTCGCAGGACAGCCAGCCCGTCCAAGTTGGTACTGATTCGTATGATGCTCTCGAAGCGGCACGAACAGTTGCAAACGGACGCAATGACCATTCTTGGATTCCGATGCCTATCGTTGGTGGCAGCGCGCTAACCGTTACATCTGAGGAAATCCGATCGCTCTACCGCACGAACGCAACGGTTCCCTTAGCCGTCGAGGGCGAATTGGCTCAACTGCTGCCGAATCCGGACGAGCTTTTGCGACCATCTGAATTAGCTGCCGCCATCCAAGAGATCAGCCAGATCGATGCCGCTGAGAAGACTGGGCTGCGCTATTGGGAAGTCGATAACCTCGACGCATCGAGCCAGACGGCGGTGCAAGGTCTGATGTCGGCGCTGCCGGCCATCATTCACCCTTGGTTGGAGGCGGAAGACTGGCTCTTCGCTGTCGGATACGACGGGTTTCGAGGCGGAGGCCATTTGGAGGCCTGGACGGCGCTTTTCCGAAGCGTTCGCGAGCTCGAAGAACTCTGCGCCGAAAGCCGTGAATCGCTTGTACGTTACGGGCCAATGCTGGACCAGGGCGTTGATGTTGATGAACAGCGCGAATGCTTGAAGGATGTGTTGCTTCATCTGCAAGCCGGCGGCAATCTGAAGTTTCTTGCTCTCCTCCTTAAACCGAAGTGGAAGAACCTTCTCGCTAAGGTGAAAGTGAATGGAAGATCGCCGCAATCAGCGGAAGAGATTAAGGCGCTTTATTTGCTCGCCTCTATTGAATGCGAGCGAGCATCTCTCCGTACGCGCTGGCAGCGCCAAGTTGGAGAAATCGGTGGGCCAGTTTTGCCAAATGCAAGACCCGAAGAGACAGCCGTTCATTTGATAAAGAGCATTCAAGCTGCACTTGAGTGGAGCGAACGGGACCTTAAACCTATTAGGAACGGCATAGTTGCTCAAGGTTTCGACTGGTCTAAAGCCCTTAGTGACCTCCTGGTCGCAAACGAACATCAGGCTGAGTTTCGCGCAAATGTTCGCCTCTGCAGCGATGTGATCCCTGGGGCGCTCGATGCGAGGCTCAAACAGTTCCTTGTGAGGCAGCATACCGCGGCTCTTGATGATCTACAGAGCGCTTTGTCTCGCTTCTCTGGGGAGACCAACGATCGACTCCTGACGGCGGTTCGGACGAGATCTTCCGAGATGTATGATGCGGCCTTCAAGTCGCTACGAGCGCTCTTCGTATCTATGGAAGAGTTGCGACTCCGGCGGGATATCTTAGGGAGGCTGTCGCAGATCGCGCCCGCATGGGCCGACGCGATTGCGAAGCGATTGGCGCCGCATGATCGGGAGACGCCCCCGGGAGACGTCAGATCGGCGTGGTTGTGGGCACAACTCGCGCAGCAACTGGAGGACCGGGATAAAATCTCCATCGACGACCTGCAACGCGGCCTGCATTCGAAAGTGGAGCTTCTTCAACAGAAGACTGCGCAGCTGGCGGATGCGTGCGCATGGTTAGCGCAGAGGCGACGGACAGGGCTGGCCGAGCAGCAGGCGCTTACAGGCTGGCAGCAGGCCATCAAGAGGATCGGCAAAGGTACGGGCAAGAGAGTGCCTACGCTTCGTAAACATGCGCGCGAATTGATGGATCGCGCTAAGACTGCGGTACCTGTGTGGATCATGCCGATGATACGGGTTGCTGAGAACTACGACCCTCAAACCACAAGATTCGATGTGGTAATCATCGACGAGGCTAGTCAGAGTGACGTCACAGGCTTGATGGCCCTTTACTACGGTCGGCAAGTTGTAGTTGTAGGAGATGACGAGCAGGTAAGCCCCGAAGCTGTTGGACAGCGAATCGACGAAACGCAGCATCTCATCGATGAATACCTCTATGGCATTCCAAACGATCAACTTTACGATGGTAAGTCATCAATTTACGATCTGGCAAAACAGGCGTTTGGTGGGACGATTTGCCTTCGTGAGCATTTCCGGTGTGTTCCTGATATCATCCAATTCAGCAATCACTTGAGTTACGACGACAAATTGATTCCACTGCGCGAAGCATCCGAAAGTACGCTCCTGCCTCATGTTGTCGCACATCACGTGCCGGGAACGGCAAGCAACAAAGTCAACGACGAGGAAGTCGAGGAGATCGTCGCCCTTGTTATGTCGTGCCTCGAACAACCAGAATATGATGGCAAGACCTTCGGCGTCATTTCGCTTGTCGGAGAAGAACAGGCGGCCGCGATCGAGACGCGCCTTCGTAGGCTGGTGGAACCAAAGGTGCTTGAGGAGCGGCGCCTTCTTTGCGGAAACTCGGCTCATTTTCAAGGCGATGAGAGGGACGTAATTTTTCTTTCGATGGTCGATTCATCTAGCGGGATCCCGTTGAAGATGCGCGACGACTCGATGTTTAAGAAACGGTTTAACGTAGCAGCGAGCCGAGCCCGCGATCAAATGTGGGTGGTCCATTCCCTTGACATCGCTGATCTTCAAGCCAGGGATCTGCGGCGGAGGCTAATTGAGCACGCGCTGAACCCTAAGGCATTGCAGGTTAAGATCGATACGAAACTGTCGAAGGCTGAATCGGAATTCGAAAAGGACGTACTGCGACGGCTGATCACCGCCGGATACTTGGTGAAACCACAGTATATAATCGGGCCGTATCGAATCGATATTATGGTCGAGGGTCGGTCACGACGGTTAGCGGTGGAATGTGACGGAGAACAGTTCCATACGATCCTTGACTTACAGCATGACATGGAACGTCAAAGCCAACTTGAGCGAGTTGGACTGACGTTTTACCGAATTAGGGGTTCGCGCTACTATCGGGATCGGGAGCGGGAATTTCAGAACCTTCTCGATCGGCTTTCGGAAATGGGCATCGGGCCTGACCGGACGGAGATAGATCCTGTAGTCGATGTCGGCGAGCTTCTACAGCGGGTGCTCTTTCGGGCGGCGCAGATCCGTAAGGAGTCTTCGGACGATCATGATATCGACTTTTACCGTAAACAGTGGTCGACGAGCTCACGCGTTATCGTCGATGACCTAAAGCCAGTCACCAAATTGGGGATGCCGCATGGAGGCGGCTCCCATGCAGATGGTGTTGCCGGAGATGAGGGCGCCGATACCACGCGCCTGAGCGAAAGGATCTCACCAGAGGCTGGCGTCGATTCTCGCATTTCAGTACTTGATGATAATGCGAACGTTTCATCGACGAACGGTGAAAGGTGTACCCGAAAGAGGGAGCATCACGAAGCCAAGGAAATTGCGGATAGAGTTATCGATTTGCTGCTGCGCAGTGGAGTTGAGAGGAGCGACGTCATCGATAAACGCGATCACGAGAGAGGGTCGCTGTGGGTTATCGCTGATGAGTCGCAAAGGGATCTTTTTGAGTCTTTGGCTCGCCGGGGCGTTCGCTTTACTTTTGCGCCTGAAGGCGGCAGGGCAACAGGGCATCGTCCAGCGTGGTGGATGCGACACAACGAGGAATAGCTTGGTTCCGCTTTAGACAGAGGACCGTCTAACAATCGTCTAACAGACCGGCCGGAAATGGCCGGAATCGCTCGGGATCGGCCGGGAGCGAAAAGTGCGGAATCCCCTGAAAATCGAGGATTTTGGTAGCGGCCGGGACCTGCCGGGACCCCACTTCGAGAATTCGATTCCCGTTGGCGCTACCATTAGAAACCCTGGTTCTCCCAGGGTTTCTCGTTTTTCGACACTTCGCTGCTGCTTATTTTGTTGCTTATGGGCAACCACGCGCCAGCGTGACGCGCTACGCGCCGACATGAAGATGTCGGCAAGCGCAGGCCTAATTTGAAGCACCAGCAAGGCCATGATGCCCGCGACCTTCTCGTCGGGGAGCTCAGGTAGCCTTTCAAGGGTGTGTGCAACCTTTGCCGGTTGCTCGGCGGGTGTTAGTTCGTTCTCTGGCTCGGAACTCGACATCTATTCACCTTTCGTTGTCAAGTTTTCGGGAAGAACACGTCACGCCCGATGGACTATTCTCGCGATTGGCGCTCCACTGTAATCTCGTTTCGGAAAATCTCATCGCGCTCGGCCGCGGAAATTATTCCAGTGAACGGGGATGCTGACCGAAGTTCCGTTGCTCGCTCCCCGGTGTCGCGCAGCGTTCGTACGACAGCCGCGACGCCAGCGCGAACGATTGTCTCCCACTCTCGCAGCAAGACGGAATCGCCGCATTTCTCACGCATGAATTCAACGTTACGTATAACGTGACTGAGCAGCGACGGATCTGCCTCGATCAGCTCGGCGACCCGGGCATGGAGGGCATAACTAAATCTCTCGATGCGTTCATGACTTGCCATATTTTGAGTATATAGGGAGTTGGCTAGGATAGAGCATTTATCGTCGGACCGCGATCCAATAGATCCTCACTCCGGATTCTGCCGTCGCGACCTCGAAAGCAACTCTCAGCGTATCGACCCAGGGCTGATGCCCAGAGCCGTGAGCCATACGGACCATCATTAAGCGTTTCCCGGCCCGAAGGAGGAGGCGCTTACCCTCCTCGGGGCTGAAAGCAGTCCCCGTGGGATCGCCGGCGACCGGAACGCCGGCATTGGACGATATCATTGTCCCAAGTCATCCACTACCTAGTACGTTATCGTGAGAAGCGCTTAAGAATGGCAGTCAAGGCCGGTGGCTCTCCCCGTCAGCAGATCGTAAACTTTCTCTTTGGTCCGATCGGCTTTGCGTTGCTCCTCGGCTTGATCACGGCTGTGCTGGCTGTCGTCGTCAATCTTTTTGACCGCGACTTCATCGCCGCGGCGATTCGGTGGTTTCATGATGCGAGCCCCGGTCCCGATTCGAGCACTGCGCTGCTTGCTGTCGGCAGCATCTCTGCCGTCGTCTGGACAGGAGCGTTGATCGCGTTCCAGCTGAAAGGCACCTCACCTCGGCTTTCGGGCGCGTTTTCTTTGCTCGAATATGCATTTATTGCACCGCTGGTAGCCCTTCTTATGCAGGGCGGGACACTTCGCGTCGTCGCCGTCATCGCAACGCTCGCATTTATCGCACTGAGTCTGCGGCAAGTGCTACTCTATTTCCTGATCGAGTTCGTCAGGCGAAAGACTGCTGCGGGCGATCCTGATCGCGAGTTTTTTGCAACAGACCTCGGCCGCAGAATGTTCAAAGGCGTCGCTGGAGTCACAATCTTTCCGATAGGCTACGCCGGCGCTTGCGGCCTGGGCAGCCTCATCGTTGCCGTCCTTACAAAAGAATATACCGCCGCGATCACCAGCGTCGGAGCCCTCTGCTTTGGGCTGTACTACATTCTTGTCACCTTGAAGGAAAACAAGGTCCCACCAACGCCGGCACAACGTGCGACCGCGCAAAAAGCGTTCGCCGATATGATCGCGATATTTAAACGGCGTGCGGAAGAGCTTACGGCGAACGCTTCTACGGGCGATGAGGCCGCCGGTGCGCCGACGCCACAAGACGTATCTCCGCACGTCGTTGACAGTACGGAAATCGACGATTCTCGCGCGCGGCAAAAGGCGGAGCGGCTAGCACGTATAGCTGACCTAAAAGAGGTCGTGGCATTCTTAGATCCTCTTCGCGATGAGCAGCCCCGGCCGGGCCTCTTAACCCAAGAACAAGTCGAGAAAGCGAGGGCGGTCCTGTCGTACGCTATGAACAAAGGCGTGAACGACGAAAACGCCTTCAATCTGGCGTTGGGTCTGAGCCAATTCCTGGCCGCAGTCGCTCCCGAGGAAAGAAATAATGCTTCGTGATATTCCCCCGCGCGGATCGGCACGCCGGGCGCCTGATCGAGTCTTACGTCATTGGCGTCGGCGTTCTGCCCGGCGGTTGGCGTGACGTCCGTTCTCATTCCGGAACAGCCGCTCGTCCTGAGCGGACCCGTCGAGGCCATGATTGATCGCGCAATGCCCGGCAATCGACGCGGCCATTCGCGCTCACCTCGTTCCCGCGACGTAGCGGCGAGATGAACATCCCGGCCGAGATCGTTAATAATGCTCCGGCGCTTTGGGAGCACGGAAGCCAATGGGTGCTTTCGCATCTGCAAGGTGAAGTCGGCGACTTCATCTGGAAGCAGTTCACAAAGGCGATAACGCGTCGCGTTGCGCCGTCCATTGCCGATGCGGATCCTGCCGAATTGGCAAAGCGCTTGTCGCGCGCGGAAGACGCGATCGACGGGATGCAAGACGAGCTGCAGGTCTTGGCTATGCGCTTTCCGGACCATCAGGTCGCAAGGGAAATGCTCGAACCGGCGGCCCAGGACTTCGTGTCGGATGCGTTCTTGGCGGTGATGGAAAGTCCGAGTCCTGAAAAGCGTA
Organism: Candidatus Baltobacteraceae bacterium; assembly: GCA_035502855.1. Taxonomy (NCBI): domain Bacteria; kingdom Bacillati; phylum Vulcanimicrobiota; class Vulcanimicrobiia; order Vulcanimicrobiales; family Vulcanimicrobiaceae; species Vulcanimicrobiaceae bacterium. The sequence continues at coordinate 3,536 of DATJTX010000023.1, read as the reverse complement.
CGCTTCTGGGCCGTCTTATTGCGCAGCGGCTCTATGCGAAAACGGAGTCATCGAACGAACTCTATTTGCGCCAAGCCGAAATGCTGACGCGTCGGATGAATACGAGTCATCTTTGGGTGGCTGCGACGGTCTACCTCGTTCACAATGCGCCGCTGCCGCAAGGGTACAAGCGCGATGACGTTTACGGTTGGATGGATCGCAATCTTTGGCCGGTGTTTAGCGTCGTGTGTAAAAACGTGCCGACCTATGACGAACTCGACTATCTTTCGTCCTTGGGCGTTGTCACGTACGACCGTAGTGACCGGTCGGATAATTTGTCGCTATCGAGCCATGCTCCGTCGCTCGAGCAGCGTTTACTTCACGCGTCGAACGAACATTTCGAACAATTTGCCGTGGTCCGTCGCGGACGCTTCTACGATCGCGCCGTCGAGTTGGACGAAGGGAAGTTCTCTAAGGAGCATGGGCAAGAGCTAATCTCGCTTGCGCCATACGCGCTGACCGTCCCTGGATTAAGAATTGCTGAGACGATGGTCACACAGATCCACGAGGAACTCGTCGCGCCGACCGTATTTGACGGCGGATTACCCTCGTTCGAGGTCGTCGTTTACGGGCTCGGGTGAGGCCGAGGCCCGACTAGAGCCATTCAGGGCGCTCGCTCAGCGATTCTATTTGAGGCTCAGGGCGTCCACTGTGGACGCGACCACGTGAGTTACAAGCCGCCGGCGTCGACGCGATGGAGATGAGGACGCTCGGTCTGCACATGGGCGGGATCGACTTGGCAGCCAATCGAACTAGCGTTCGCCGCTTGGCGGCTAATGCAGCCGGACGCCTGAGTCGATATTCCCATAGCGCAGGACCGCGCGTGGCGCTACACTAAGGATAGCGCTCGTTTCGAAGGCATTGGAGGCTACGTTGGATCGTTTGTTGCTTGAAAAATTACTGCCGAACCAGGATGACGTGTCGCTCGCGGCGATTGAGCAGGCGGTCACTTCGTATGATGAAGCAGTAGCAGCGATCGGTGAGGTTCAATACGTTTCCGTCACTCAGCCGATTGCGAATGCTGATGTAACCTACGGCGCGCCGTCGTTCGTTCCACCTGCAATGGTGCAGTATTCCTAAGTGGGTACGTACCAGAAGGTTATCGACAAAAACTTAGACGCCAAAAAGGCGGAGCAACACCGACAGGAACTGATCAAAAAGATAGAAGCCGCCACAGAAAGGCGGCTTCTTGTGTATGTTGCAGACATAAAAAAGCCACAGTCCAGTCTAACACTTGAGGATAAGACAGGCTTTTCAGACTTGATCGATGGAGTGGAGGTCGACGGGGTCGACGTGCTCGTCAACAGCCCCGGCGGCTTTGCGGAAGTCGCCGAGTCGATCGTCGAGATGTTGCGTGCGAAATACAAAAGCATTCGCTTCCTCGTTCCTAATGCGGCGAAGTCAGCGGCGACCCTAATGGTGCTGTCCGGAGACGAGATTCTAATGGATCATCGCAGCGAGTTAGGGCCGATCGACCCGCAAGTTCAATACACTACGAAGGACGGGCTGAAGCAGGAAGCCGCTGAGGCGATAATCGTCGGGTTTGAAGCCGCAAAGGAAGCATTAAGTAAAAGCGATCCCGCGGCCATTCGCGCATACGTTCCGCTGCTTGAAAAATACACGATTGGTCTCCTGCAGGGCTGTCAAAACGCGATCGAGCTGTCGAAGACGCTCGCAGAAACATGGTTGCGCACGTATATGTTTGACGGCGACGAGAAAGCCAAGGAACCTACCAATGCCGCTGCATACCTCGGAAGCCACAAGCTTACACTATCCCATAGCCGTCCGATCACGATCGATAAGTGCAAGAAATTGAATCTCAAGATCGTCGATCTGCGCGAAGCGAAGTATAGAGACTTGCAACAGCTACTTTGGGAGCTATGGTGCATGTACGAGCTCCACTTCGAGCGCACGCCGATCACGAAAGTCTACGAGAATTCGAGCGGAACACTGTTGCAAAAAGTCCAGGCGCAGATTATCGTCCAACAGGTCAATCCAGGCTTGCCGCAAATTCCGCAAATACCAATTCCGAAGCAAACCCCACCGGGTCCGCTTCCAGGTCTTCCGGGTGGGGGCGGTTTGCGACCAAAGAAGACGTAGTGTTCAACGGATTACCTGCTGGACGCGTCCTCAATCGATGCCGTGTCTTCCCTGTCCCCGGCGTAGCTGCCGCCTCCACACCCGCGGCCGGGGCGGTGTCAAGATTTCCCGCAGATCGCCCCGAGCTGCTTATTCGTTGCTTATGGTGAGCCGTCGGCGCGCCCCCACACTCCCGCGAAGTCAAGCCGAAGGGGCCGGAAGACATCAATAAACAATGGCATGGGCAGATATGGCGAGGCACCGCCAATCATGGTTTCAAGGGGTTCGATTCCCGTTGGCGCTACCACGTACGCCCCGTATTTACGGGGCGTTTTTCTTTGCATGAAAGAGCAGCTGGACACAAAGTGGACACAAGTCTTAGGAGTCGCCCTAGTTTTCAAGCCCGCGCGGCGAGTGTTTTCCTCAAGGTATCAGGCTCGCCATGCGGAGGGGGACGGTACAGAAACCGTGGGCATCGTTTAGGATGTACCAATAAATCCCCATGCCTGCCAGCATCGTTGCTGCCGCCCATCTCCTCTCCGAGACTGCGAGTGCTCCGACAGCGCCCAACGTAAGGAAAACCACTTCATCGAAGAAGGGGCGTATGTCTGTTCTCGGCGCGTAGTGATGGGCAATTCCTATGAGCACTGCAACTTTCATCGCGAAAAGCGTCAAACACATCCAGCAAATGATCGCGAGTGCCGTTGCTGGGATGACATTTTTGAGCGCCTCAGGTCGTGAATAGTTTTTGAAGATCGACGGTATCGCGATAAGGGCCCCCGCCGGTAGCAGTAATAACCAAAGGTCGGAGACCATGCTGCCGGTGATCATCCAATGCGCTTGAAGCGTCGCGAGGACCAGAATTGAGGACGCCCACATCCCAGCGAATAGCTGGAAGCGGACTCGGTCCCAACCTCGAATGCGAAGTGCTCCGGGCGGAACAGTGATTCTGACAAAGGGGCTGCCCGAGCCAATCAATGTCGCAAAAACGAGTCCAATCCAGATCGCGCCCGTCGATGAGATGCGAGGCCATGCGCTGTCTATCGGCGCCGAAAAGCTAGCGACTGTTTGTGGATCGCTTGCGAGATACCCGCCGATAAAGGCCCAGCCAATGGCCGGAAAGACGACGGCAAGGATCGCGAGAAGGTCACGGACACGTTTGACGATCGACCATCTATCGATTGGTTGTTTCGGAGAAATGATCATGACGGGCCTCCAGTGGCCAAAAAAAGTTGGCAGATCAGCGGTGTTAGCGCCGGAGTAAAATTGACCCACCCCGCCGGTTGAAAATTGACCCACCTGAACCCTCGGCGAACTACGGTTCGCATGCTGAAAAAGGAGCTTCAGGTGGAAATACAGGTCCTGCACCGGCAGGGCAAGGGCATCCGCGAGATCGAGCGCGAGACCGGCCACAGCCG
>DATJTX010000022.1 GCA_035502855.1 Candidatus Baltobacteraceae bacterium | reverse complement strand
GGGCATTTTCCGGTGCGGGTCTTCGTTGCATCCTCGGTCACAGAGCGCGTTGCTATGCTCCCTCGGATGCGCCTCGATTCGCACCGGAAAATGCTCCTTGCGATCGGTACAGCGACTTTTTCAGAGCTTCCCTCGTTTCCTCATAATCAGCCGTTAAGCAGCGTAGCGTACACCTCTGGGTAAGAGAAAGATACAGGAGCGCGAATAACTCGCTCCCGCCGTTTCTTACGAAGGAGCAGGCCGTGCCGAACACGCCAGCCGACGAGCAACGCATCAATACGATCCGGTTTCTGGCAGTCGACGCCGTCCAAAAGGCCAACTCGGGTCATCCGGGGATGCCGCTGGGAGCCGCCGCGATGGCGTACACGCTCTGGACCCGGCACCTGAAATTCAATCCGAAGGATCCGCACTGGTTCGATCGCGATCGCTTCATTCTCTCAGCCGGACACGGATCGATGCTGCTCTATGCGCTCCTCTACCTGACCGGCTACGATCTCACGCTCGACGACCTCAAGTCGTTTCGCCAGCTCGGCAGCAAGACGCCGGGGCATCCGGAAGCCAATCACACGCCCGGCGTCGAGGCCACGACCGGACCGCTCGGTCAGGGATTCGGTAATTCCGTCGGCTTTGCAATCGCCGAAGCGCATCTGAGCGCCGTCTACAATCGCACCGACGCGAAGATCGTCGATCACTACACGTACTGTATCGCCGGCGACGGCGATCTGATGGAAGGCATAAGCCAAGAAGCTCTTTCGTTGGCGGGGCACCTCCAGCTCGGCAGATTGATCGTGCTCTACGACGACAACCGCGTTTCGCTGGCCGGTCCGACCGACGTCACCTATACCGATGACGCGTGCGCGCGATTCGACGCGAGCGGCTGGCATACGCAACGCGTCACCGTCGATCACAGCAACGACGTGGCCGCCATCGATGAAGCGATCGGCATCGCCAAAGGCGTCACCGACCGGCCCTCGCTCATTGCGGTGCGTACGCACATCGGTTTTGGATCGCCCCTGCAAGACACGTTCAAGGCGCACGGCGAACCTCTCGGCGCCGACAACGTCAAGAAGACGAAAACCGAACTCGGCTGGCCGCTCGAGCCTGATTTCTACGTCCCCGACGACGTGCTGAAATTTTTCCGGGAATGCGGCGCGCGCGGTGCGCAACTCCAAGCCCAGTGGCAGACCCGTTACGATTCGTGGAAGGCGGCCAATCCGAAAGCGGCTGCGCAGCTCGAGCGCGCGCTCGCGGGCAAACTGCCGGAGAATCTGCCGTGGCCGACGTTCAACGCCGAGAACGGTGCGGTTGCGACCCGCGATGCCGGTGGGACGACGATGAACGCGATCGCCGGCGCGCTTCCGGAACTGGTCGGCGGCTCGGCTGATCTCGATCCCTCGACCAAGACCTATCTCAAGGATCAGGGCGATTTCCAACCCGGAAACTACGCCGGGCGCAACATCCATTACGGCGTTCGCGAGCACGGCATGGCGGCGGCGACCAACGGCATCGCGCTGCACGGCGGCTTGATGCCGTTCTGCGCCACCTTCTTCAATTTCGTCGACTATATGAAACCGTCGCTGCGTTTGGCCGCGCTGACGCGTCTGCACGCGATCTACGTCTTCACCCACGATTCCGTGTTCCTCGGCGAAGATGGTCCGACGCACGAGCCGATCGAGCAGCTCGCTCAACTCCGTGCGATGCCGAACATTCGCGTCGTGCGGCCCGCCGATTCGCTCGAAACGTGTGAAGCATGGAAGCTGGCGATCGATCCAACCAGCGGGTGTCCCTGGGCGTTGGTTCTAACGCGGCAAAAACTGCCGTTCCTCGGCGACCGCGTGGCCCACGTCGGCCGCGGCGCCTACGTGCTCGCGGAAGCGTCGGGCACGCCCGACTTGATTCTGATCGCAACCGGTTCGGAGGTATCGCTCGCGGTCGAGGCGCGCAAAGTGCTCGAAGCAAAGGGCGTGCGAACGCGCGTGGTCTCGATGCCCTGCTGGGAACTCTTCGAAGCCCAGCCGCAAGCCTATCGCGACGACGTGCTTCCGCCGAACGTGACCGCACGAATGTCGATCGAAGCCGCATCGACCTTCGGCTGGGAGCGCTGGACCGGCGATCGCGGCGTGACCTACGGCATCGATCGCTTCGGCGAATCGGCGCCGATGGCGGCGATCGCCGCGAGCCTCGGCTTCACGCCCGAGCGCGTCGCGCAAGCCGCACTCGACGAATTCGCACTCGCATCGCGTTAATCGCTCAACATCCTGCAGGAGAGACACGTGAGTAACCAATTGCAACAACTGCTCGAGGCCGGTCAGAGCGTGTGGCTCGACAACCTTCGCCGCGGCATGTTCGCATCCGGCGAACTGAAACGGCTGATCGATCAAGGGCTGCGCGGGATGACGAGCAATCCGACGATCTTCGAAAAGGCGATCGGCACCGGAGACGATTACGACGAACAACTGCGCTCGCTGATCGGCACCGAGAAAGACCCGGACGCGCTCTTCTGGGATCTGGCCGTGGCGGACATTCAGCAAGCGTGCGACGCGTTCCGCGGCGTCTACGATTCTTCGGGCGGCAACGACGGCTTCGTCAGCCTCGAGGTCTCGCCGCTTCTCGCGCACGATACGGCGGGCACGATCGAAAATGCCAAAGCGCTCTGGACGCGCGTCGATCGCCCGAACCTGATGGTGAAGATCCCGGGGACCAACGAAGGCATTCCCGCCATCGAAGAGTGCATCTACAGCGGTCTCAACATCAACGTCACGCTGATCTTCTCGATCGAGATGTACGAAAAGACGGCCGGCGCCTACATTGCCGGCCTGAAACGCCGCCTCCTCGAGGGCAAGCCGATCGATCGTATTCGTTCGGTCAATTCGGTCTTCGTCAGCCGCATCGACACCGCCATCGATCGGCTCCTACAGGCGAAGATCGCCAAGGGCGAAACCACATTGCAATCGCTGCTGGGCAAAACCGGCATCGCCAACCTCAAACTCACCTACCAAAAATTCGAGGAACTCTTTGAGGGCGATGAGTTCGCTCCGATCGTCAAAGCCGGGGGCGCGGTGCAGCGGCCGCTGTGGGCCAGCACCTCGACGAAGAATCCGGCCTACCCGGACTTGATGTACGTCGAGACGGTCGTCGGCAAACACACCGTCAACACGATGCCGCCGAACACGCTCGAAGCGCTGCTCGACCACGGCAGGGTGACGCCCGACACGGTCGAGACCGGCTTGGATGAGGCGCGCGCCACGATGCGTGCGCTTCAAGAGGCGAAGATCTCCCTCTTCGAGGTGACGCACGACCTCCAGGTCGAGGGCGTTTCGTCCTTCTCGGATTCGTTCGCCGCACTGATGGGCGCGATCGTCTACAAACAGAAACAACTCGCCGACGGCCGCGAGCGCGTCGCGATCTCGTCCGCGCCGCCGGGAGCACTCGAGAAACTCGCAAGCGCCGACTTCCTCAAGAAGCTCTGGGCCAAAGATCCATCACTCTGGACGAGCGATCCCCAAGCAGCCGACATCGTGAAGCATGCGCTGGGATGGCTCGACGTTCCGCAGCACCTGATGGAACACGTGCCCGATCTGCTCGCGTTCGCCCGTGAGATCACGGACGAGTTCGATCACGTGGTCGTTTTGGGTATGGGGGGCAGTTCGCTCGCACCCGACATCATGGCCGAAACCTTCGATGAGGCCACCGACTACCCGACGCTCCACGTGCTCGACTCCACCGATCCGGCGCAGATCCAGGAACTCGACGACGCGATCGAACTCGACACGACGCTTTTCATCGTGGCAAGCAAGAGCGGCTCGACCACCGAGCCGAACGCGTTCTTCGCCTACTACTACGAACGGGTCGCCAAATCGGTCGGCACGACGCACGCCGGACGGCAATTCATCGCGATCACCGATCCCGGCACCCACATGGTAGAGGTCGCCAAGGCGCACAACTTCCGGCGTATCTTCGAGAACGATCCGAACATCGGTGGACGCTATTCCGCGCTCTCATACTTCGGGATGGTTCCCGCGGCGCTGGCCGGCTACGACGTGCAGCTTCTTCTCGACCGTGCGCTCGGCGCGATGCACGCCAATGACAAGACGGTGGATCCGCGCGTCGCGCCCGGCGTGCGATTCGGCGCGGCGATCGGCGGCTACGCGCTGGCGGGACGCGACAAGCTCACGATCGTCACCCATCCCGACGTCGCCGCGTTCGGCGCGTGGGCCGAGCAATTGATCGCCGAGTCGACCGGCAAAGAGGGTAAAGGCATCATCCCGATCGAGGGCGAGGCGCTCGGTCCGCCGGCGGACTACGGCAACGACCGCGTCTTCGTGTACGTCGGCGCAAATCTGCCGGACCCGGCAGGCGGCGTCACGCAGGGGCTGCAAGCACTCCAAGACGCGGGTCATCCGATCGTTCGTTTAGCGATGAACGACGAGTACGATCTAGGCGAGCAGTTCTACCTGTGGGAGATTGCGACGGCGGCGGCAGGCAGCTTGCTCGGAATAAACGCCTTCGATCAGCCCAACGTCCAGGAGTCGAAGGACAACACCAAGGCGCTGCTTGCGCAGTATGAGGCGAAGGGTACGATCGACGAACCGGCAGCCGACGTCGAAGGCGCGTCCTTCGATATCACCTATCTGTCCGGCTCGAAGGATTGTGCCGGCGCGCACACCGACGTCGGGGCGCTGGCAGCGGTCTTCAAGCAGCTCGTTCCGGGCGACTACGTCGCGATCTGCGCGTACATCGCGCGCGATCCCGCGCACATCGCCATACTCGACGAGCTGCGCCTGAAGATCCGCGACGCAAGCGACGTCGCAACGACGGTCGGCTTCGGGCCGCGCTTCTTGCACTCGACCGGTCAGCTGCACAAAGGCGGACCGGATTCGGCCGTGATGCTCCAGATCGTCGGCGACGAACCCAGCGATATGCCGATTCCCGGTATGAATGTGGGCTTCCGCACGCTGCTCGCGGCGCAGGCGCTCGGCGACTGGCAATCACTCGACAAGCGTCATCGTCGCGGCGTTCGCGTTCATCTCAAGGGCGATATCGACGAGGCGCTGCGCGCATTGATTGCCGCCGTCGACGACGCGATCTCGGCACGCGCATAGTTCGGCCGCCCTGCGGGCGGATCGCACATCCTGTGCTCCGAACCAGCAGCTGCATCGTGCAGCTGCGCATGGTTTACGATATTGGGGGATTTGAATGAAACTCGGGATGGTTGGACTGGGCAAGATGGGCGCGAACATGACGACGCGTCTGATCGAAGGGGGACACGAGGTCGTCGTCTATGACCGCAGCGCGGACGCGGTGGCGCAAGCGGCCTCGGGCGGCGCGGTGCGCGCGAGCGGTTTGGCCGACCTGTGCGCCAAGCTGAGCGCACCCAAGATCGTGTGGATCATGGTGCCCTCGGGCAAACCGACCGACGACACGATCGACGAACTAGCCGGCATCCTGAGCAAGGGTGACATCATCGTCGACGGCGGGAACACGAATTGGAAGGACGGCCTGGCTGCCTACGATCGCTGCAAAGCCAAAGGCGTCTCGCTGATCGATGCCGGAACGAGCGGCGGCATTTGGGGTCTCAAGGAAGGCTACTGCCTGATGGTCGGGGGCGACGATTCCGCCGTGAAGACGTGCGAGCCGATCTTCCGGACGCTCGCGCCGCCCAACGGATACGCGCACGTCGGCCGCGCCGGCGCCGGCCATTTCTCGAAGATGGTGCACAATGGGGTCGAGTACGGCATGATGGAGTCCTACGGAGAGGGCTTTGAAATCCTCGAGAAGTCGCCGTTCGATTTCGACCTCGAACAGGTCGCCGACGTCTGGTGCTACGGCAGCGTCGTGCGCTCGTGGCTGCTCGAACTCGCGGTGCTGGCCTTCAAAGCCGACCCGGGCCTCAAAGACATCCGCGGCTACGTCGACGACACCGGCGAAGGACGCTGGACCGTGCAGGCTGCGATCGACGAGAACGTGCCGGCACCGGTCATCACGCTTTCGCTGATGCAGCGCTTCGTGTCGCGCCAACAGGAATCGTTCAGCGCCAAGGTGATCGCCGCGCTGCGCAATCAATTCGGCGGCCACGCCGTGAAGACGGAGACGCATGCCTGACGCAGTTGCCACCGTCTCGGTCGACGGAAAAGCGGAGAACCCGCTGCGCGCGGGCCTCCAAAGCGAACGGATCGGCGATCCGTGTTCGCTCGTGTTCTTCGGCGCGAGCGGCGATCTGTTCAAGCGCATGCTCCTGCCGGCGATATACTCGTTGCGGCTGCACGGTATTCTGCCCAACGACTTTGCCGTCGTCGGGTTCTCGCGCTCGGAATACACCGACGACGAATTTCGCGCGTACTGCAAGGAGCAGCTCGACCAATTCGCACCCTCCGATCAAAAACCGCAAGGCGCGATGTGGGACGACTTCGCGAAACGCCTGAGTTACGTCAGCGGCGATTTCGACAACAACAAGTGCTACGGTCTCCTGGCCAAGCGGATCGCGCAGAACGACAAGGAATTGGGCACCAAGGGAAACCGGCTCTTCTACCTCTCGACCCCGCCCTCGGTCTTTCCCACGATCATCAATGCGCTCGGTGAAGTCAATCTCAACGCGCAGCAAAACGGTTGGGCACGCATCGTCGTCGAAAAGCCGTTCGGCACGGACCTGGCGTCGGCGCGGGCGCTGCAAGCGGCAGTCGATCGCGTCTTTCGCGAGAGCGAAGTTTACCGCATCGACCATTACCTGGGCAAAGAGCCGGTGCAGGACATCATGGCGTTGCGCTTTGCAAATACGATCTTCGAACCGGTCTGGAACCGCAACTACGTGCAATCGGTGCAGATCACCGCGGCCGAACAGCTCGGCGTCGAGCTTCGCGGCGGGTACTACGATCACGCCGGCGCGCTACGCGACATGATTCAGAATCACGTGATGAATTTGCTCGCGCTGGTCGCGATGGAGCCGCCGTCGAGTTCGGATGCCGACGCGATCCGTACGGAAAAGTTCAAGGTACTGCAGTCGATCGAGCCGCCGCAGCTCAGCAAGGTGCTCGAGATGGCGGCGCGCGGACAGTACGGCGCCGGATCGATCAACGGCAAACCCGTTCCCCCCTATCGCCAAGAGCCCGACGTGAACCCGCAGTCCAATACCGAAACGTTCGCGGCGGTACGCCTCGAGATCGAGAATTGGCGCTGGGCCGGCGTCCCGTTTTATCTGCGTTCCGGCAAACGGCTCGCCAAGAAGACTTCCGAGATCGCGGTAACGTTCAAACCGATCCCGCACCGCATCTACGGCGAACGGACCGACACGATCGAGCCCGACGTGCTCGTGATGAAGATTCAGCCGGAGGAAGGCGTGGCAATGCGCTTTTCCGCCAAAGTTCCCGGGATGAAGGCGCATATCCGCAGCGTCTTCATGGATTTCAATTACGGCACGGGTTTCGGCGTGCAGTCGCCGCCTGCGTACGAACGCTTGATCGGCGATGCGATGCGCGGCGATCAGACCCTCTTCACGCGCTGGGACGCGGTGGAACGCGCATGGGAGATCGTCATGCCGGTGCTCGAGGTGTGGCAGAACACCAAGGATTTCACGTTTCCGAATTATCCGTCCGGTTCCCAAGGTCCGCAGTCGGCGTTCACGCTCTTCGCGGATTGGCGTCCGTTGTGAGCCTCGACATCCATCCGATCGTCGACGCGCTCGCCGCCGCTCGCCACGAACCCGGCTCCATGAAGGCCGCGACGATGACGTTCGCGGTCTTTTTGGGCGACGCGGCTTCGTCGGGCTGGGTACGCGACCGCACGCGCGCGCTCGCCGACAAACATCCTTCGCGGGTCGTGATCTTCGATGCGAGCAAGGACGGCCGCGAGCGATTGGTTGAGCCTTCCGGATCGCGCGGCGAGTGGATCGAGATCGGCGTGAAGGAAGCCGACGCGAGCGAACTCGGCGCGGCGCTTGCCATGCTGGAGCTTCCCGAGGCGCCGGTCATTCTGCTTTGGATCGCCGACGGGCTTTCGACCGACGAGCGCTTTCTCGCGCTGGCGCGACGGGCAAATGCTACGATCTGCAGCAGCTCGGTGACGCATACCGACGAGCGTCCCTTGCGCGATCTCATCGGATTCATCGATCTGCATCCGGAGATCGTCATTCACGACATCTCATATCTGCGGCTTGTCTCGTGGCAAGAGCTGATCGCGGAATTCTTCGATGAACCCGAGTGCCGCCGGGAACTCGCGGTGCTGCGCAGCATCGAGGTCACGGCCGGTTCGGACGCGGAGATGTACTACCTGCTCGGGTGGCTCGCCAGCCGTTTGGCCTGGACGCCGGCCGCAAGCGGAGTGTTGGCATCGTCCAGCGGCCCGGTGAAGTTCGAATTGGTCCACGATGGCCCACCGCGCCGTCTCTCGAAGGTGGTGCTCGCGTCCGAGCACGCGACGTTCAGCGCCGCCGTACAAGCGAACGATCTGAACGCGATCTGCCTGGACGTAACCGGGACGACGACGTGTGGTTCGCGCTGCACGCCGGTCCACACCGTCGACCTCGCCTCGTTGGTCGAGCGCGCGATCTTGAGCCGCACGCGCGATGAAGTTTTCATCGAATCGCTGACGATGGCCAAGCACATCATCGATCGCCAGGCCGTATGACGCGCGAGCAGGGACATCTGCTGATCTCCGATACGCCCGCGCAGGTTGCGCGCGCGCTGGCCGAAACCTTCGTCGGTCGCGGCCGCGGCGCGATCGAGGAACGCGGGCGCTTCGCGGTATCGCTCGCCGGCGGAACCACGCCGAAAGCCGCGTATGCGTTGCTTGCGCAGCCCCCGTACGCGAACGCGCTCGACTGGAAGGCGATTGAGGTCTTCTTCGGCGACGAGCGCTGCGTACCGCCCGACCACGATCAATCGAATTACAAGATGGCGAACGACGCCTTCATTCAGCCGCTGCACATTCCGCCGGAGCGCGTGCATCGCATGCGCGGCGAAGACGACCCGCGCCGCGCCGCCGCCGCGTACCGCGTCGAGTTGATCGGCACGCTCGGACCGCAGCCGCGCTTCGATTTGGTGATGCTCGGCATGGGTCCCGACGGTCACACCGCCTCGCTCTTCCCCGGAACCGATCCGCTCACCCACGACGAAGAGCTGGTGCGCGCGGTCTACTCGCAGTCCCAAGCGCAGTGGCGCATCACGCTGACCCCGCAGGTGCTCAATGGCGCGCGCACGGTCGTCTTCGCGGTCGAAGGCGCCGCCAAAGCCGCCACCCTGGCCGCCGTCCGCGAGGGTCCCTACGACCCGACGACCTATCCGGCGCAGATCATCGCGCCCGCCGACGGCGAACTCATCTGGCTCGTCGACAAAGCGGCGGCGGGGGTTTCGTGAATTGAGCCGCCGGTTTATCGACTCGCTTCTTTGGTCGTCTTGGCGTGATGCGGCGGTCGGAGCGGGCCTTGCGAAGCGAACGTAACAAGCAAAAGCGAGCGGAGCAAGGCCCCTCCGAGCCGACGCGACGCCGTAAAGCAACCAGTGCGCGCGGGAGTTGAGGCGGATCAGTGAGCGATCACGGTGTGATCGCTCCCGTTCCGAGCGTATTCAGCGAGACGCCGTTCCGGCTGAGAATCGAGCCGTCGACGCGTTGCAGCTCGACGACGGCTTTGTTGAGCGAGGTCTGCGCTTGGAGTTCGAGCCCCTCGTTTTGCACGAACGTGATCTGGCGCTGGTCGACCAGAAACGTCGTCGACTCGCCGTTGCGGTACTTGCGAATCTCGCTCGCCAGCACTTGTTCGGCCGTTTCCCGCGCTTGCCGCGCCGCAAAGAGCTGGGCGAGCGCGGCCTGGTAGTTTTGGACGGCGTTGCGCACTTCGTATTGGATGCGCTCGGCCGTGCTCATCGATTGGATCTTCGCGATGCGTTCCTGTTCGTTCGCGACCGCGAGCGCGCCCTTCGCGGTGTTGTTCCCGATCGGGTATGAGATCTGGATCCCGGCGCTGTATGTCGGGAAGCGGCCAATGTTGCCGTACGCTTGCGGGAACGTACCGCCGTAGTACGGCGGCGGGGTCGCCGTGCCGAAAACACCGCCGAGCGGCGGCAGCGCGTTCCCCGCGAAGCCGTTGCCGTTGTAGGTCAACTGGAGATCGGCCTGCGGCAACATCTGATTCTTCGCGTACGCGAGGTTGACGTTGGCTTGCCGTTGCGCGTCGAACGCCTGGCGGACCTCGGGCCGGTTCTTCATCGCCGTATCGAGGAGCGATTGAAGCGTCGGCGGCGGCGGAAGCTGCAAGGCGGGTGAAGTGGGGACCAGATTTGCGCGCCAGATCGGATCGCCCGGGTCGGTGACGATCATGCTCTTGAGCTGATTTTGCAGTTGCGAGACGGTCTGCAGCGCGGTAAAGACGTTCTCCTGATAGATCGCGACTTGAGTCGAGGACTCCACCGCGTCGATTGGAGCGGCCGCACCTTGCTTGGCCTGACGGACGTTGCTCTGCTGTTGCAGCACGCTCTGGCGTAGTGCGTCTTCCTGAATCGCCACGTTGCGCCAAGCTGCCAGCAAATCCCAATACGCGTCCTCGACGCTCGAGATCGTCGTCGAAACCGAGGCGAGCGTGGAAGCCTGCGTCGCGTCCGCGTTGACGACCGAGAGTTCGAGCTGGCGTTTGGTGTCGTTCATCGCCAGGCCCTTGAGCAACGGCTGAGTGATCGAGACGTTGAGCGAGGCCAGGTAAAACGGATTGAACGCATCGATAAACGTGTTGTCGTTCACTTTGGTCTGCGAAAGGTTGATGTTGTACTGCGTTCCGATCGGCGACTGCCCTTGCACGCCGGCTTGCGCCGTTTGATAATTTTGCACGATCGGCTGAAAGTCGGTGCCGCCCGAGAAAAATGCGTTCTCGGCCGCCGTCGTATCGTGCTTGACCGAGGGCTGGACGAAGAAGTGGACGTCGTACGCGCCCTTGGCTTCGCGCACTTGATAACTCGCGACGTGCGTATTTGCGGCCGCAACCGAAAGATCGGGGTTCTTGAGCAGCGCCATGCCGATCGCGTCTTCGAGTGAGATCCCCACGAAGGGCTGCTGAGTGACGCCGACGATATTGGCCGAGGTCGGCGGGATGTCCGGCGCCTTGTAACCCGGCGCAACCGTCGGCACCGGCGGCGTGATCGGCGTCGGAACCGGCGTCGGAATGCTCGCGGCCGCCGGCAGCCTCGGTTTGGCCGACGCGGCTGCGAGCGGCGTCGCAGCGATCATCGCACCGAGCGCAAGAGAGGAAAGAATACGTACGTTCACGTGAGCGCTCCTATTCGACCGCGACTGCACCTTGTAGGCGCGGCTTGTTGAGTAGCAGGACCAGCGGCGCGAGCGCGATCGTAATAATCGCGGTCCAGCGCGAGGTATCGGCATATGAGAGCACCGCCGCCTGCGCTTGCACCAATCCGTCGAGATTATTCAGTGCCGACGTCGAATGCTCGCCGCCGTTCTGCTGAAGATAGATCGCGGTCGGCGCGCTGTGGAGGTTGACGGTCGCCGCGAGCTCCGTTTGGTGGACCGTTATTCCGCGCACCAAGAGCGTGACCAGGATCGCGGTCGCGATGCTGCCGCCGACTTGACGCGAGAGATTGAAAAATGCCGAGGTCGAGGGCACTTCCCGGTCCGGCACGCCGCCGAGCACGGCAATCGAGAGCGGCACGAAGATCTGCGAGAGGCCGATGCCGCTTATGACCAGGCAGAGAATGAAACTCCCGAATTCCGAGTTTGGCGTGGTAACCCCGGCGAGAAGCCAGTTCGAGACGCCGAGCAAGACGAAGCCGATCGCGGTCGAGAGCCGCACGTCGATTATGCCTCGGGTCGCGAGCATCGCCGTGATCGGCGTGAACGTCATGACGGCGAGCGCCCGCACGAAGACCGTCAACCCCGAGAGCGTCGCGGTGAAGCCGAGCGAGTTCTGCAGATATTGCGGTAAGACGAGAATCGAGCCGTAGAGGCTGATGCCAAGTACTGCACCCAGGATGCTCCCGGCCGCGACTTGACGCAGCCGCAACACGTGCAAATCGACGACCGGAATGCCCGAACGCAGCGTCCACCACACGAATCCGCCGATTCCCGCGGTCGCAAGTGCGGTGAAGAGCCGGATGTTCGTATCGCTGAACCAGTCGTACTGCTGCCCTTGGTCGAGCACGTATTGCATCGATCCAAGGCCGATCGCGAGCAGCGCCAAGCCGACCCAATCGAGTTTCTTCGCTTGCGGTTTGATCGGATTGCGCAAGAAGTTCCAAATCAGGGTGGCCGCAGCGATCCCGACGGGCAAGTTGATGAAAAACGCCCAGCGCCAGGTGAGATTATCGGTGATCCATCCGCCCAGGACCGGCCCGAGCGCCGGACCGACGATGACGCCCATCGCGAAGATGCCTTGCGCTTTACCCTGCTCCGAGAGCGTGTACGTGTCGCGCAGAATCGCCTGCGAGGTGGAAATGAGACCGCCGCCCCCCAGCCCTTGGACGATGCGCCAGAACACCAGCGAGCCGAAGCTCGGCGCAAGCCCGCACATCAGCGAGGCGATCGTGAATATCACGATCGACGCGAAGAAGTATTGCCGGCGTCCGAAGCGAGCCGCGAGCCAGGGCGTAATCGGAATCACGACCACGTTGGCGATGATGTACCCGGTCACGATCCACGCGCCTTGATCGACGGGCACGCCGAAGTTGCCTTGAATGTTCGGAAGCGCCACGTTGACGATCGTCGTGTCGATGATTTCGAGGAGCGTGGCCGCAATGACCGCGGCGCTCACGATTCCCCGACGTAGGCCGTGTTCGACTACGTTTCTTGGTTCCATGATCTCTACGCGTTTAGTGAACTTTTACGTAGGTTTCGACGCTCATACCCGGCCGCAGAGGGAGACTGGGATTGGGGTCGTCGATCGAGATACGGACGGGGATTCGTTGCGTGACCTTCACGAAGTTGCCGGTCGCGTTTTGTGCGGGTACCAGCGCGTAGGTATTCTGCGAAGCCGGATTGATCGACATGACGTGCCCGTGGAACGTATGGCCGGGGTACGCGTCGACGTTGATGTCGGCCGGCTGTCCCACGTGCATGTTCCCCATCTGGGTTTCTTTGTAATTAGCCGTGATGTAGATCTGGCCCGGACCGCTCGGAATCAACGTCATGATCGTCAATCCGGCCGAAACGGTCTGCCCGACTTCTGCGCTCTTCTCGCCGACGTACCCCTCGATCGGCGAATAGATGTGCGTATACGCCAGATTCTTCTTGGCGATCGCAAGCTGCGCGGCGGCCGCTTCGACTTGGCTCGGGTCCGAGGACTGGGCGAGTTTGCCTTGCGCCGTCGTGACGCCGCCTTGCGCCGCCGCAACGGAGGCTTGCGCGGCGTCGACTTTTTGCTCGGCGGCGTTGAGGTTGGCATCGGCCGAGGTCACGTTGTCGCGGGCGCTTTGAAGCTGCGCAGCGGCCGCGCGATAGGTTGCGCGATCGGCATCGAGCTGCGAGCGAGCGACGTCGCCGGTCGAAACGAGCGACTGCGTGCGGCGAAAATCCGCGAGCGCGCGCTGATACGCAGCCTGCGCCGCGGGCACTTGCGCGTCGGCAGCACGCAACGATGCCTCGGCCTGCGCGACGCCCGCCTGCGCCACCGGCACATTAGCCGCATCGCTTTGCGTCTGGGCCAGCGCTTGCGTGACGCCGCCCCGTCCCTGCTGCACGTTGGTGCGCTGGTTGGCGACGGCGAGATCGTATTGGGCACGCGCGTTGCGGACTTGATCCTGCTCGACCGCATTATCGAGTACGACCAGAAGCTGGCCCTTGTGGACCGGGTCATTCGTATCGACCAGAATCTTGTCGATGCGCTCGTTGATTTTGCTGGTCACCGCCACCGGATCGGCGTCGACCCGCGCGTCGTCGGTGCCTTCGTGCACGCGTGCGTACAGGAACCACTTCACCCCCCATATCAGGAGGAGGATGACGACGATCGCTCCGAGGACCCCGAAGATCACCCGCTTGCGCGGACCGGTGCGCCCGTTCAGTTCGGTCGCGTTTTCGCTCCGCCCGTTGTGGGCTTGGCCGGCACTGCCTTGCTGTGCCTCGCGCGTGTCCATTATTTGCTCCTTACGCCGTTGAGGAAGACGTCGACGATGAATGAAAGTGCGTAGTCGGGATCCGAGGAGAGCCGGCTGTCGGGGAACTTCTCGCGCGAGATGACCCGCGCGAAGACTATACCTAGGAAAAACGCCGCCAGGTCCGCAGGGTTGCCGTTGAGGGCACCGGAGGCCGTCTGGGCGGCCATGTACTCGATGACAGCCGCGCGCACGGCCGTCTGGGGGCGCCAGGTCTCGCGGGCAAAGATGCTGTTTTCGTAGTCGGTCTCGACCAGCGACCAACGGATCATGTCGATCATCGACTCCATGTGCTCGTTGATCGATCTCGCGATGACCAGCAAGTCCGCTTCGACCGGGCCCTGCAGGGTGGCGATGACCTCGCGTAGTTTGGTGTCGGGGCACGAGTGCTTGGCGACCGCGATGATCAGCGCGTCCTTGTTGCCGAAGTGGCGAAAGAGCGTGGCTTCGTTGACGCCCGCGACGTCGGCGATCTCACGCGTCGTCGCTCCACGCTTGCCCTTGCGCTTGATGACCTCGCGCGCGGCAAGGATGATACGTTCGCGCGTATCTTCTGGTGCGGCTTTATCGGCAGCTGCGTGCTTCTGTGCTTCTATCATCATGGTGTTTTCGTAAAGACCGAGTTACTGACGGCGACGTTGGTTTGATACGGGCCGAACTGCGAATCGCCTATGGCATGTACGTGCGGAATATCGATCGTCACGTGCTGCGACCCGACGAACGCATAGCCGTCCTGCTCGCGATATTGCTGCGTCATGACGATGCTTCCGCCGCTGGTGTAATGCCACTCCATTTGCGTCAGCTCGTAATTTTGCGGATCGACGTAGACCAGTGTGTGGTCGAGAATGTCGCTATGAATCTTCTTCGTCAGCCAAAGCACGTACATGGGATGGCCGTCGAGCGGCTGCAGGCCCTTGAACTCGATGTTCTGATCTTTCGACCAGCTCTGCGGGTCGCCGACGTCGTTGAAGATCTTCTCGAAACCCTTGGCGTAGCTCGGTACGCGATCGAAGACGATCTCGTATTTGTCGGGCCGCTTGTAATAGTAGGTGCCGTCGAGCACCGGCGCCAGGAACGGGAAGTTGAGCATGCGCAAACTCACGTGCACGCGCGATTCGTACGAGGCAAGCGATGTGTCGCGTGCGAGCATCCGTGCGATCACCTCTTGCGCGCTCGTCGGAGCCGAGGCACTGCTTTGGGCACTCGCGTACGAAACGCAGAGCACGGCTGCGAGCGCAGCCAGGATCAAAGCACGCCAGCTCATGCCGCGATATCCCTCACCATCGGGAACAGCCGATCGAGCGCCATCACCTGAAGGGAGCGCAGCAACTCGGGCCGCGTGACCTTGAGGGCGAGCTCGCCGCCGACTTCGCGCGAGCGGCGCAGCAGCGTGATCAGGCCGCGTACGCCCTCGGTATCGAGGCGGGTGAGCGTGTCGAGATCGAGCACGACCCGGTGCGCGCCGTCCGCAAAGGCAGCAAGCATCGTGCTGCGCACGGAGTCGAGCGTATCGGGCCGGTAGACGAGCGTTGGCGGATGCATGATCTTCCTTGGTGCAAGTGGGTACTTGCACGCAGGATACCACACCCCGGCCCCGTTGTGCAAGTGGGTACTTGCACGCGTCTTTTCCCTAATCCGAAGGGATCGGAGCCGGCGCCCGATGATGCCGGCGCGGCTTGGCCAAGCGATACCCCTCACGCAGCGCGTCGGCGACGCACATGTAGTGGCCGTGATGGGTCCGCCCATAGAGCGGATCGGACGGGAGGTGATAGACCCGCGAATGGGGATTGGCCCAGACCGGCGCCGCCGTGCCGCAATTGAGTTTCGGCGGCACGGTCGCAAACGTGCCGGGCGCCATCGCCTCGCCGTTCGCCTTCATCCCTCCGGCGGGCGGATAAGCCGCGGCGCTCCCCGAGGGCTCGACGCTTTGGTTGGTCATGATGCCGTTGGTGCTCGCCGTCGCGCTCGCACTTTGGCTGCCACGCGAGCAGGCCGCGAGCACGATCGCCAAGACCGTCGCGGCGATGAGCAATTTATGGAATGACACGGTCGCTTATCTCCTTGAGTTTTTCGCGCGCCAGCCGAGCCGCCGGGGCGGGCTCGCCCGTGTAGACGCGCGTGCCGCCGACAAAGCTTGCTTGCACCCACGCATCTTCTCCCCGGTAGACTACCCCATTTACCTCCGGCGTCCACGGATCGATCGCACTCGCGTCGAGCACGACGTAGTCGGCAGCGTTGCCGGAGACGAGATCGCCGGTCTGCAATCCCAGCGCGAGCGCGCCCTGAGCCGTTCCGAGATCGAAGGCCGCGCGCGCACCGAACGCGCTCCCGTCGGTTCGTGCGATCTTTTGCAGGAGCGTGGCCGCGCGCATTTCGTCGATCAGCGACGGCTTCACGTCGGCGTCGGTGCCCAATCCCATCGGCACGCCGAGCGCCTGCAGTCCGCTCGCGTCGCAGATGCCGTCACCCAAATACTGGTTGGTCATCGGATTGTGAATCACGCGCGCGCCGCGGTCAGCCAGCAAACGCTTCTCGTCCTCGGTAACGTAGATCGCATGCACGGCGATCGTGCGCCGGTCGAGTGCGTCGAGCCGGTCGAGAAGGCCGACCGGTGTCGTGCCGAAGCGTTCCGAGGTTTGTTCGCCCTCATACACCGCCTCGGCGACGTGAACGTGCATCATGCAGTCGTAGGAGCGCGCAAAATTCGCTGCCGCGCGAATCATCTCGGGTGAGGCCGCGTGCAGGGAATGCGGCGCCACGCAGACGTTGGCCCACGGATACTTCTCCATCAACTCGAGCGTGCGCGATTGGGCCAGATCGATGCTCTCCCGAAACTGCGGCGGTGCGTACGGAGCGTCCATCCACGTGCGCGCGAGGACCAGGCGAATTCCGGTTTCCTGCGCGGCCGCGATCGCCGCCTCGGCGTGAGCGTTGCCGCCGCCGTTGAGATAGAAGAATTCGGCAACCGTGGTTATGCCGGCCGCCAGCATTTCGGAGAACGCGGCGACGAACGTCCAATACACGTCCTCGGGCGTCAGCCGCGGAACCACGCGATAGAGCGCGTCGCTGCGCCAGCGTGCGAACGTCCGATCGTCGGCCCATCCGCGGAGCAAAATCTGATACCCGTGGCTATGACCGTTCACGAAACCGGGGACGACGAGTCGGTCTTGCGGAAAGGCGCGTACCGGACGATCGCCCGCGTTTTCCCGAACGATCGAGTAGTCCCCGGCAAAGGTGATCGTTCCGTCGTCGACCACGAACGCGTAATCGCGGCGAACCTCTCCACCGATCAGCGCGCGCGCGCAGCGCACCACTTCGTTCGCTCCCGGCTTCATTCGATCAGCATGCCGCGATGCACGACCGCGGCCGCCAGGTTGCCGCCGAACAGCCAACCGAATTCGTCGGGTGATTCGAGCGCAAGCGCCACGAAGTCGGCGGCGCCGCCGGCGCGAAGCACGCCCGCGTTCCGCCGCAGCGAGCGCGCGGGGGCGCGCGTCACGCCGTAGAGCGCCTCGGGAGCCGAGAGTCCGAAGAGCGCGCGGCCGAAATACGCAACCGTCTGCACGTTGAAGCACGGCGAGGTGCCGGGATTGTAGTCGCTGGCGAGCGCGACGTCACCGCCGCGCTCGAGGAGGGCACGCACCGGCGTGCGGTTTGCCAATCCGAGATATGCGATCGTCGCGGGGCAGGCGACGGTGACGATGCCCGCTTCAGCGATCGCCCGCACGTCCTGCTCGCGGATGTAGTTGCAATGATCGACGGCGTCGACCCCGAGGCCAACCGCCATCTCGGCGGCGGCGCCAAAGCTCATCTCGTCGCAATGCACGCGCAGTCGCATGCCCGCCGCCGCACACGCTTCCAGATAGCGCCGTGTCGCATCGGGCGAGAAGAAACCGGGCTCGCAGAACGCGTCGGCGTAGACGGCTCCGTGGGCCGCGGCGGTCGGAACGATCTGGTCGATCAAGTAGTCGACGTAGTCCCCTTCTCGGGTGAACTCCGGCGGCAGCGCATGCGCGCCCAAAAACGTACCGATCATCGCGGGAACGTCGGCATCGTCCCGGTGCGCGGCGATCAGGTCGAGCAGTGCGTCTTCGCCCGGCTTGTGCAGCGCGTAGCCGGTCTTCGTTTCGAGCGTCGTCGTTCCGTGCGCGAGCATCGTTTGCAGGCGCGGCCGCACGACGCCGTCGTAGAATGATTCGGGATCGAGCAGCGCATCACGCGTGCGCTCGACCGTGTAGAGCATGCCGAGCTGCGGTGTATCGCCGCGCAGGCGCGAGGCAAAGTCGGGTTCGCGGTCGCCGGCGAAGAGCGGATGCGCATGCGCGTCGACGAAGCCCGGTACGATCACGCAATCGCGCAGATCGAGTTCTTCGACCCCACCGTGTACCGAGCGTTCGATCTGCGCGCGCGGACCGACGGCGGCGATGCGTTCGCCCTCGATCAACAGCGCCGCGTCGTCAATGCGCCCCAAATCGGCAAAGGTGACGCCGTTTTGAGGGGCGTCACCGTCACATGGAACGATCGTCCTGGCGCGAACGAGCGTCAGCACGCAAGTGCGCGGCTTAGAGGCGCCAATCGATGCCTTTTTCGTCGGCCGTTTCGATTGCGAGTTCGTAACCGGCGTCGGCGTGGCGCACGACGCCCATGCCGCAATCGGTCGTGAGCACGGTCTGCAGGCGCTCCCGCGCGTCGGCCGACCCGTCGGCAACCACGACCATCCCCGCATGCAAACTGTAGCCGATGCCGACACCGCCGCCGTGATGGAAGCTGACCCAGTGCGCGCCGGCCGCCGTGTTGAGCAGCGCGTTGAGGATCGGCCAGTCGGCGATCGCGTCACTTCCGTCTCTCATCGCTTCGGTTTCCCGATAGGGCGAAGCGACGCTGCCCGTATCGAGATGATCGCGTCCGATCACGATCGGGGCTTTGATCTCGCCTGCACGCACGAGCTCGTTGAACCGTACGCCGGCCTTCGCGCGGTCTCCGTATCCGAGCCAACAGATCCTGGCCGGCAAGCCTTGAAACGCAATGCGTTCGCGAGCGAGCGTGATCCAGCGTTGCAACCCGGCATCGTGCGGAAAGAGTGCCAGCAGTTCGCGATCCAGCCGCGCGATGTCCGCCGGATCGCCCGAAAGCGCCGCAAACCGGAACGGCCCGGAGCCTTTGCAAAACAGCGGCCGGATGAAGGCGGGCACGAACCCGGGAAAATCGAACGCGCGCGCGTATCCGGCGCGCTGTGCCTGCGCGCGCAGGTTATTGCCATAATCGAAGACCACGGCGCCGGCGTCGAGAAAGCGCACCATTCCCTCGACGTGTTTACCGCAGCTCTCGAGCGCGCGGCGTTCGTACTCTTGGGGTGCGCTCTTCCGCAGCGCGGCGGCGTCATCCAACGAGAGGCCCTCGGGAACGTATCCGTCGATCAGATCGTGCGCCGACGTTTGATCGGTCACGGCATCCGGCCTGAATCCAAGATCGTAGAGCGCCCAAAATTCGGTCGCGGCGTTGCCTTCGTAGCCGATCGAGAGCGCGGACCCCGCTTTGCGCGCGCGCTCGACCTCGCGCAGCGCCGCCTCGCGCGAGTCGGCAACGGCGTCGAGATAGCGCAGCTCGCGCCGTCGTTCCAAACGCGCGCGATCGACGTCGACCAGCAGCGCGACGCCCTCGTTCATCGTGATCGCGAGCGGCTGCGCGCCGCCCATGCCGCCGACCCCTGCGGTCAAACACACCCGGCCGCGCAAGCTGCCGCCGAAGTGCTGCCGCGCGAGCTCCGCAAAGGTCTCGTAGGTCCCTTGCACGATGCCTTGCGTGCCGATATAAATCCACGAACCGGCCGTCATCTGTCCATACATGGTGAGCCCTTGCGCTTCCAACTCGCGGAAGGTTTTCCAATCGGCCCACTTCGGCACGAGATTCGAATTTGCGATCAGCACGCGCGGTGCGCGTTCATGCGTGCGCCAGACGGCGACGGGTTTGCCGCTCTGCACGATCATCGTCTCGTCGTTCTTCAGACGCTGCAGCGTTCGCACCAGCGAATCGAACGCCGCCCACGAGCGCGCGGCCTTGCCGTTGCCGCCGTAGACCACGAGATCGTTCGGGCGTTCGGCCACTTCCGGATCGAGATTGTTGCAGAGCATGCGCAGCGCAGCTTCTTGCGGCCAGCCTTGCGCGGTCAACGTGGTTCCGCGCGCCGCGCGCACGATTCGCGGGCCGGAGATCGTGGTAGCCATACCGGAATGTTATGGAATGGGCCGCATCGCTCTTGCTCGGCTCGGACGCTCCTCGCGGCGCCTCCTGCGCCGCTCCTGCTGCGCGAGTTTTGCGCCACGCCCAAAGGAAGTTCGCCTCCTGCGAATGGCGCAAAACTTCGAGCCCTCGCTCACAAGAGCGATCCAGCCCATTCCACGCCGTCCGGCCTTAGGTGGTCAGGGGGTCTTGCAGTTATTCGATATATCGAGTAAATTACTCGTAAGCACGACGACATACTCGAAAGGACCCTCCCATGGACTACGCCATCTTGGCAACCCTCTGGAACGGACCGGCTACGTTGCCCGAACTCGTCGGTGCCGTTTCCGACCGCACCGGACGCCCCGTCACCCCGTCCCTCGTCGATAGCTATCTACGGCTGCTCGAGCGATTTGGGTTCGTGGAGCGCGCCGACGACGGGGAATCTCCCTACACACTCGCGGAGCGCGGCTCGGTCTATTTGGCGTACGCCGCCACCGCATAGGACAATGTTTATGAACTTCCATTTCAGACCCGGACGCGAAGGCTTCGAAGGCCACTTTGGTATGGGCTTCGGCCCGGGCCGGCGCGGACGCCGCGGATTCGGCGGCGGCTGGGGCGGCCGCGGACGCGGCGATCTCAAGTATGAGATCCTCGAAGCGCTGCTCGAGGGACCGCGTCACGGGTATGACATCATGCTCACGATCGAGAGCAAGCGCGGGCTGCGTCCCAGTCCCGGATCGATCTACCCCGCGTTGCAGATGCTCGAGGACGGCGACTTCGTGCGCAGTCAAGAGCGCGACGGCAAGCGCACGTACGAAATCACCGATAAAGGGCGCGAGCTCTACGCGCAACGCGAACCCGCCGGCGAAGAAGGCATGCCGTGGGGCGACCCGGCGTTCTACGCGACGGTCGCTGAAGCGATGCGGCAAGTGCACGGCATCAAAGACGCCGCCAAACGCATCGCGAAGAGCGGCAACATCGAACTCTACAAGAAGGCGATCGAGGTACTCGATCGAGCCCGCCGCGAACTCTTCGATATTCTCGCCGACCACATCTAGTGTAGTGTCTCGTAAATTAGTTGAATAATTCTGCACATCGTGTTAGAGTTACATCATGGGTCGTCCTCTTCGTGATCTGAACATGACGGATGCAGAGCGCGCGACATTGCAGAGCTGGGCGCGTCGGCCGAAGACATCGCAACGCCTGGCGCATCGAGCGCGCATCTTGCTGCAATGCGATCGTGGTTTGCCGAACGACGTTGTCGCCGAACGCGTCGGGACGAGCAAGCAGGCAGTCTGTAAGTGGCGAGAGCGCTTCCGCCTCGATCGCCTCCAAGGGCTGAGCGATGCTCCTCGCTCGGGCCCTCCGCGCCAAATCACCGATGACCGGGTCGATGAGGTCGTCCGGAAAACACTCACGGCTCGCCCAAAGGGTGCGACGCATTGGAGCGTGCGCGAGATGGCCGCGGAGACCGGCCTTTCCCGCGCCGCGATTCATCGAATTTGGCAGACGTTCGGACTGCAGCCGCATCGCGTCGAAACGTTCAAGCTTTCTACGGATCCGCTCTTCGTAGAGAAAGTTCGTGACGTTGTTGGACTGTACATGGCGCCGCCTGAACGCGCGATCGTTCTGTGCGTTGACGAGAAATCTCAAGTGCAGGCGTTGGACCGAACGCAGCCGATCTTTCCGATGCGACCCGGCGTGCCAGAACGGCAGACGCATGACTACACGCGACACGGCGTGACATCGTTATTTGCCGCGCTCAATGTCGCGACCGGAAAGATCATCGGGGCTTGTCATCGCCGTCACCGGCATCAAGAGTTTCTGCGATTTCTGCGACGCATCGATGCGGAAGTTCCCAAAGCGCTGACCGTGCATCTCGTACTCGATAACTACGGAACCCATAAGACGCCGGCGGTTCGTCGCTGGTTTGCCGCACATCCCCGTTTTGAACTCCATTTCACACCGACGAGCGCCAGTTGGCTCAACCAAGTCGAGCGATTCTTCGGGGAGATCACGAGACGCCGGATTCGTCGTGGAACGTTCACGAGCGTCGCGGCACTTGAACGAGCCATTATGGAATATCTCAACGCTCACAACGCCAAAGCCAAGCCATTTGTCTGGACCGCGACCGCCGACACCATCTTCGACAAAATCACTCGCGGTTATTCGCGCAACTCGTGAGACACAACACTAGATCGGCAGCTGCCAGATTCCGCGGCCGTTCGTTGCGGCGAGTATGACATGGTTCGCTTCATCGAGCAGCAACTGGTTGATTCCGGCGTTCGGTAACCCGTCGGAATTGCGCGACCAGGTCGCTCCGCCGTCCGTGGTCGTGTAGATGCCCAAGTCCGTTCCGGCAAAGATGGTTCGACCATCGACGGCAAGGGCGGTGGCGGGAGAGTTCGGCAAAGCTCCGGGACCAACGCCGCTGATATTGCTCCATTTCGCCGTTACCGGCGGCGGCGTGATATCTGCGCGCCATACGTGCGGAGTGTCGTATCCGGAAAGCGCGATGATGAACGAACTTCCGTCCGGCGTGAGCGGCTTGATGTCGCAAACCCAATTTGACACCGGATTCAGCGGCGGGGAAACCGCGAGCGCGTCCCACTTACCGGCATTCTGGTTCACGTAGTACACTTCGCACGCCGAGGTGCCGACGAGAATCAAATTCGAGTTCACGAACGTGAGCGCAGTGATGTCGCCCGTGATACCGTCAAGCTCGATGTTCGTTGGCCACGAATTTGCGCCCTTCGCGGGATCGACATTGACAAATGGTGCAGCGCCGAACGCGATGTTGTTCGAGTTTGTTGGATCGATATCGAACGGCGGGTAGAAAGCCGTTTTCCCTTTGAGCCCGTCTTTTAGGGCGACGAACGAATCCCAGGCAACACCCGCATTCGTAGACTTGTACGGTACGTCCAAGACTACGTAAGCGAGTTGGGCGTCGTACGGATCGACGGCTACGGCTCCGAAGTCGCCGTCGCCGACCGCGTTGGCAGTCACCCCTTGCAGCAGTTGCGCGCCGTTGTCATGTGTGCCGAGAATGATCGTCTGCGCCTTTGGAAAGCGCGCAACCGACGTGACTTCCAACGTACACAGCCCCTTGTTGATAGAATCATTGGTCGTCTTTCCGCCGTCCGTCGAGCGAAAGATTCCGCCGTCGTTTCCGAAATAGATCGTGCGCTGGTCATGTGGGTCGAAGACAACCGCGTGGTGATCCTCGTGCAAGTCGTTTCCGATGTCACCGGATGTCCACGTATTATGCGCCGGGTCAAACGAGAAGCTGCGTAGGTTTACCGCGCCCGCATAGATCGTGTTGGGATCTCTCGGATCTGGGGCGAGGACAAGGCAATAGTATGCGAAATCTTCGAGAAAAGGCATCGCCTTCGGTAGCACCGACGTCCACGTGCCGGGACTCGCCTTCGGCGTATGCAGGAGTGCCGCGACGTTCCCGCCCTCGGAATCGGCGAGCAGGCACCACAACCGATCCTGGCGCGGCGTGGCTGCAAGCGCAATCCGGCCGAAACCACCGCGCACAGCGCCTGGCCCGAGGATGCATTCCCATTGCGGCGCGTCGTCATACGCGTTCGTCGTTCGGTAGATTCCGTTGGTCCAAAAAGCAGCGTACAGCGTGTGCGAATCGTCGGGATCGATGAGAATATCCGTCGCGGCCGGAGTCGTCGTTGAAATGTCGGGCAGTCCGCCCATCGGCAGCCATGTCTCTCCGCCGTCGCTGGAGCGGTGAATGCCCAGCGTGCTCGCCGCATAGACGAGCGCGGAGTTATCGGGGTCGACCGCGAGCCTAAAGAACGCGCCGCGGGTGAAGACATCAGCGGCGTATTCGGTCCACGTATCACCCGCGTCACGGCTTACGAGCAGTCCGTTCCCGTAAAGACTTTCCGGCCGGACAAATGAGTCGTTCGCGCCCTTTGTGGCGAGCTGACAGGAGACGCACAGGTTGCCTTCGCCGGTTCCCGCGTAGAGGGTGTGCGGGTCCGATGGGGCTGCGGCCAGCGCTCCGATTGCAAGCGATGTGTGACCGTCGCTCGTGGGCTCCCACGTGGCGCCACGGTCTTTCGATCGCCAGACGCCGCCGCGCGCGGTGCCCACGAAAAGAGTGTTTGCGTCATCGCCTTTCACGACGATCGCCGTCACTCTCCCGGTAACGTTGACGCGCTTTTCGCCGGCGAAGGTCTTGCCGCCGGTGGTCGCTGACGGGCCGACTTGCTGCCAGCGCACGGGATTAGGGTTCTAGCTTACGGTCCGGGCAAGGATCGTTTTGTATCTGGGTCGCGAGCACTCCGTTGAGAAGATCGCGAAATTCGAGCGTTTCTTTGTCGGTGGCTCCTTTGAAGTTGCTGACCACCTGGTCCACGTCGTCGGCGTGAATCGTAATAGCCATCTCGGCGTCAGGCCCGAGTTCGAGCACCGCGAACACCATGCGTTTCGCGCCGATCTTGCGCAGCGCAGCTCTTAGCAGTTTGTTCTCGGATGTTCCGCGGTCGTTGAGGTCTTCGCAAAGCCTCTTTGCGTTCCTGACACTATTCGGCGCCTTAGAAATATTCAAATACTTGGTGTCCGTCTTCATAATCGCCTCGCTTTCAGAAAGCAAACAAATGTTCGCTTAGGAATTGACGATGGTTCCTGGGGAGGCTATGATGCAACCACGCAAAGACTGGAACAGGCGCGTCAGATATGAAATCACCCGATGACACGCTGCGTGTTCATCTTTTCAAGGCGCTGCGTATTTCCTTTGGTGGACACGAAGTTCGCTTCGCTGCGCCTCGGAAGACGCAGGCGCTTCTGGCCTACCTCCTGCTCAATCGCGCTGTCGCGCTTTCGCGCGACGCCGTTGCCTTCGACCTGTGGACAGATGAACTGGAGACGGCCGCGCGGGCGAATCTTCGGCGGCACGTCCATCTGCTGACGCGCGCGCTTCCCTCTGCGCAGATTCCTTGGATTCTCAGCGGGATGAAGAGCATCCAATGGAACCCGCAGGCTCCGGCCTGGGTCGACGCCGGCACGTTCGAGGACGCGTGCGTGACGGGTGAGGCGGACTCTGACACTCTCCGCCTCTACTCCGGCGATTTGCTGGCCGATCTCGACGAAGAATGGCTCGCCCCGCTGCGCGACCGGTTTCGCGAGATGTACGTAGCAGCAGCTCTAAGCGCCCTCCAGCGGTACCAGTCTGCGGGGCGTCCGCGAGAGGCCATTGCGCTGGCCCAGGAATTGCTTCGCCGCGACCCACTGCAGGAGGAAGCGATTCGTGAGCTACTGCGAGCCCGCGTGGAGACCGGCGACCGCGCCGGCGCTATTCAAGATTACCGGAAATTCGAGCTGCTCTTGCGTGCGGAACTCGGCGTGACGCCGGACCGCGAGACGGCCGCTGTGTTCGAGGCGATAACCCGACTGCCCGAGTCGCCACGTCAGCCGGCTGCGGTTTCACCGCTGGTCGTTCCGCAGCGGCGCACGCACTTCGTCGACCGTGACGTTGAGCTGGAAGTTGCCCGCGACGCCTGCCGGCGTTCCGCCGGCGGCAGCGGCGGAGCGTTGTTGATCAGCGGGATGTCCGGTATCGGGAAATCGTCGCTGTTGAAAACGATCCTGACTGACGCGAAGGCCGACGGATTCGAGACAATAACGACGACGTGCTTCCGATACACGCGCTCGCCGCTCGCACCGCTACGCGACGCCCTTGCCCTCCTGAGCGAGGCGCTGCCGGATGCATTTCACGCGGCTCCGCGCTTGAAAGAGGAGCTTTCGTTCTTTTTGGACGATCCTCGCGCCCGCTCGCATGCGACAAAATCCCTCGTAACCGATCAGCGTTCGCAGTTTCATATGATCGCGCTAGCCATTCAAACGCTTTCGGCGGCGCAACCGCTCGTGATTGCTATCGAGGACATTCAATGGGCGGACCTCTCCACACTCGAGTGTCTTCGCTACGTCGTCGGCGCGATCGAACGCGCGCGCGTCATTATTGCCTTGTCCTACCGGTCGGATGCGGTTACGTATCAGCAGCCGGTGGCAACGTTGATCGGGGCCTTGAGGCGCATGGAACAGGTCGCAGAACTTGCGCTCGAGCCCCTCACCGACACCGAAGTTCGCTCGATGATCGATCAGGCGATCGGCGAAACTTTGCCCAGCCGGGAAATCGCGGATCGCATCATCCTGCTCGCCGAGGGCAATCCGCTCTTTGCCGATGAGCTGATTGGTTACGCGGCAAGCGGCAGAGGGCCGGCCGCTGATCCTATCGAGACTTTGCCGGCGACACTCAAGGCCGCTGTCTTGGAGCGTTTCGACGAATTCGATGATGGCGATCGCACGCTGCTGACGCAGGCTGCGGTTTTCGGACGCTCGTTCAATAGCGAGTTTCTTGCGGCGGTTAGCGAAACGGACCCAAAGCACGTCGCGTCGACCTTGCGTCGGGCGCGTGACCGGCAACTCGTTATTCCACTGCGCGAATCGCGCGGAAGTTACGAATTTCGCCATGCGTTGACCCAAGAAGTCTTGTACGCCGAGCTCTTGCCGGAAGAGGCGCGCATCTTACACCGGGCGGCAGCGATCGTGCTCGAGTCCGCAACGCTCGCATCGATCAGTGCGAGCGAGCTGGCAGCGCATTGGCTGCGAGCGAACGAGTTGGAAAAAGCCGGCCATTACTTCGAACTCGCCGGCGATCAGGCGATGCAGCTCTTCGCGCACCGCGATGCAGTGCAGAATTATTCACGAGCGCGTGAGTTCGCGCTATCCGACGATAAGACCGCGACGCTGGACGACAAGCTCGCGAGCGCATACCTTGCTGGCGGCGACCTCGCGCGAGCGAAGGAGTGCTTGAACCGTGCTATCGCACATTACGAGATTTCAGACCAAGGGCGTCTTGCCGAACTGTATTTGAAGATGTCTGTTGCTTCAGGGTACGGAGTGGAACCCGGGACGGCCCTCACATGGGCGCAGCGAGCACTCGAACAGAGCAGCGCACGCGGCGAAGCGCGCCTGAGCGCCGAAGCATCGCTGTACCTGGCGCGGATATCGTTTATGCGCGGCGAGCCGGTCGACGCTATCCGCTATCTGAGGAAGATGCCGCGATCGGCGCTGACGGCGGGGTCGTTGCGACTGCAAGCACGGCGATTGCTCTTCCTCGCTGTGGCTCAAGCAGAACTCGGCCGGCGTCCCAGGGCATTTGCGAACGTCGAGGCTGCGCGCTCGATTTTACGGGGCGAGAGCGATCCTGCGGTGCTTCGCGATCTTTATCACAACCACGCCGCAATCAGCGCATGGTTTGGCAAAATGCAAGCTTCAATTAGTACGTACCATCTGGCCATCGAAAACGGCCGCAGAGCGCTCAATTCCATCTACGAGTCGTACGCGCTCGCCTCCACGGCCTACATGCACATGTTCGCTGATGACGTCGATGTGGCTCGAAGCCTGCTCGATCAAGCGATCGAGGTTGGAAGAGGTGACCCACACGCTGCGATGCTGATCGCTGGTGCCGGCATTCCTATTGCTTTGCGCCAGCAAGATGACGCACTGCTCGCACGGGTTGCTTCGGTCGATGCGCTGAACGCTGCGCTGGCATCCGGTGACGCGTTGTTCACCAGCCCCATCTGGACCGCTTTCATCGAATACTATGTGTCGATCGGGGAGATAGGCCGAGCCACAGAGCTGATTCACCGGCTGGTTGCCGGCGCCGGATGCGGCATCGTCGTCCTGCAACCGGCGTTCCTGATCGCGTCTCACGGCGCGGCTGACAACGTTGCCGCGGCCCGGACGGTGTTGGCGGCGTGGGGAAATCAGCGCGACAACGTGTTCGGTCGCGGCGTTCTTGCTCTCTTCGAAGCGATTGCTGCATCGCGCTTTGAGCAAGCAAATGCTGTGGGCTTTGCAAGCGAGGCATGTGCGATTCTCGCAGATTGCGAGGTTCGCTATTTCTACGCGCTCGCACTCGAGCAAGCCGGGCGCGTCGCCGAAGCGCTCGAGATCCATCGCGGTATGCATAACCGCCGCGACGCGGAGCGGTTGGAGCGCAGGCCGCCTACGCGCAGCACGACTCGCGCAAAGCGATAGCGAAAGCGCGTCCACCAGCCGTCTCTTTCGAGACGATGAGGTAGTCGCCGCGCGGCGCGTCGTAGATCGTGAATCCTTCGGCAAGCGCGTCGGCGACGTTCTTGAACACCAATATGCCTTTCATCCCGCTGCCTCCGCTGTTTGGCAAAGCTGCGATCCGTTGAAGATCGATTGGAAGCACTTCGCCGTTTCCGGCATCGGCTCGACGCCGAACTCCGCGCGCAGGTTCGCAGCAAAGGCTTGATAGTAACGCAGCGCGCCGGCGCGGTCGCCGCACAGATATCGCAAGATCATCAGTTCGCGCACCGCGTCTTCCCGCCACGGATCGACGCTCAACAGGCGTTCGATGTAATGCTGCCGCCGGTGTACGTCGTTGCGGATTCGAGATTGCGCGATCAGCCGATCCAAGACGCCGCACATTTGGCGGCGGAGCCGGTCGCGGACTGAGAGAACCCACTCGTGATCGAGGTAGGGTGCGAAATCGCCGCCGTACAGGGCGGCGGCCTCCTCGAGACCGTCCTCGCGTCCGCAGAGCCGGTTGAATTCCGAAGCATCGACGAACACTTCGAGGTGTTCGGCCCACGAAACGATCCTGGCTTTGCGGGCGAATACGGAACGCTCGCCGGCGCCGAGAGCCTGATCGATCACGTAGAGCTGGCGGCGAAGCGTCGCGCGCGCCTCGTTTTCGGATAGATCGGGCCAAAGGGTAAAGGCGAGTTCCTCGCGGTTGATGGCATCGCCGCCGCGAACGGCGAGTGCGGCGAGCACCAAGAACGCTCGCGAGGAGAGTCGCGATTCCACCCGCGCGTTGTCGATTGCGGTACGCTGATTTCCCAGAAGCGTGATCTGGAGGGACCGCGTTTCCCGAGGGGTCGTTGCGCTCATGTTTTTAAGGCCTCCATTCGAAGGGTTGCTTCCGTTCGTTAGGATAGGCCCGGGCGAGTCCGAAAAGCGTCCGACGATTCTGAGCGAGGCTGGTGGGCCAAAGAGGGCCGCTAACAGTCGCTTCCGTAGGGTCCTGGCATGGACCGTGCCTGTTACCTAACGCGCTACTCGCCTATGTTCAAGAAGGCCTTTGGCACTGGCACGGCGCTCCTGTGGGAGATCCTATTCTCAGATTCTATCGGAGGCGACTTCAATCCGAAGAGCGAGGATTTCATTTACATCACGGCATGGAATCGCGCGTCGTTCGGCTGCGAGGCACTCTTGTCATATCACCATAGCGACGCCCCCGCTTTAGCGGTCTACGACCATGTTTACGGGGCGTTCACTTGCCCTCCGCAACCGATCTCCTTGTTCCAACAATATGTCGTAAACAAGGTCGTTGGGGGAATCGATGTGCGATCCATCACCTTGTTAAACGTTACATACAGAGAGGAGGATGGTTGGGTGAACGACGTGTCTCTGATATCGGAACGAAAGGGTCAATCCTTTCGTTTGTACAGATCCCCCAAGCCCTGCCGGGTGAGCGCATCTGCGCAGAAGACCGAATTCTGGTTCGACGGGTCATGCGGGCCGACGGTAGAGCCAAGCCGCATCTTTACGGGCACCTCACCCATTGGGTGGGCGAACGCGCGTCTCTCTAGGCGTGATGAAGCTGGCAAATGGACCGAATACCAACTTCTGAGCGAGGGTCAATCAACGATCGAGCCGGGCTGCGGTTGCTTTAGGCCGCGGTACGTTGAACCTAACCATACCGCGCTATTAACAAGTTAGATGGGCCTTTAGACCTATAGGTTTGGCACACAGCGCGAAGTGGCTAGGATAACCCCCGTGACCCTGAGAACTTTTTCAAAGCGTCGGGCCTTCCGTCGAATGCGACGAGTTGGTTGACATTCCCCTCTAGGAACTTCGCGCTCCAAAATCTGGAGGTATCATGGTTAGCTCGGTTTCGAAAGGCAGAGCAACGTTTTTGGCAATTGATCCCAACAAGGTTCAGGAAACATTCGAATTGCTCGATACTATGGTTTGGTCAAAGGCTCGGTCAGAATGGACCGATCTTTGCGCGCAGATCTCAGCGAAGCGTTTGGAATTCTCAATCGTTTTGTGCGAGGACCGCGTGCCACGCTTAAAAGTCAAGCTTGCGGCTTTTGGAAACACAAAGGCCGTTCGCGACAATTATCTCGGGGCGAGGACCGGCTTCTGGAAGCAATTTCGCGAACAGCTCGACCGGGTTCTTCCCGTTCCCCTTGCGCAACAGCCCTGTATCTTATAGGGGCAAACTGTGGGGAACCGCGTTGCGGCTCCCCACCAAGGGTCCCGAAACAGGTGATCTTTTCGCCGCGCTACTGGGCGAAAATCACCTTATAGAGGAAGCTGTCGCCGGCGGGTTGGCAGTCCCAGCTTGCGGCCGCGTACCGGGAAGCCCGGGCCACCCGCATCGCGGCGAAGTCGAGCGCGGAGTCTCCCGAGCTCTGCGCGACCGCGATGTTACTGATCTCTCCGGAGGCGGCGAGGTCGACGCGCAGAATGGTCGTGCCCGTTCCGTTGACGCCGTCCGGCAACATGACATCCGGGTGGCTCAACAGTGCGGCGCCGTGATTCGGCGTGCTGCACGCGGATGCGAGAATGACCTTCGTGGCCGCCGAGGCCGGCACACTTGCGCAGAGCAAGGCAAAGAGCGTCACGGCGCCGGTCAAAAGGGCCGGTCCCCAGCCGGCGAAGAGCTTTTGCGAAGTCCGGATCGGACGCGCGATGCCGGTGCTTTGCTCGGTGCGTTCGGGGTTCCGCAGGTTCTTGGGATGTTCGTCGTTGGTATTGAACATGATGGTGTCCTCACTAGCGTAGAGCGGTAACACCATGAGGCTAATCTTCTCGGCGTCCGCCGATCGTCCGAAAATCGGCGCGAAAACGTCCGAAAAACGTCCCGATTTCCCGCCCCCAGGCCCTTTCAACCCGCGTCCCGAACACCAAGCCAGTGAAAATAGAAGAAGAAGTCCCCGTTTCGGTTCCCATGCGCGCCGTCAAAGCGGTCGTGAAAAAAACGGCGAAGGTCTATCCGCCGCACGAACACTTCGGCAGCCCCCTCAATATTTGCCGCGTCTGCGGCGAGAAGTACACGTATACGCCGAAGCCGTACGGCATCGGCGAAAAGAAATAGCCCTAGCTAGTTACAGTGCGTCCAGCTCGGGTCGGCCGGCGGCGCGAGTTCGATCGGCGCATCGCTCGACCGCGTCCAGTCGCGCTGCACGAACCCCTCCCGCTCGAGCGCGTGTGCGAGCGTGACGAACCGCGCGAGCGGCGCACTGCAATCGCGACCGGTGCAGCCGGCGAAGTATACCGGGCTGAACGCGATCCCGCTCGGCAAAGCGTCCTTGCTGCGGAATTGCGCGAGCGTTTCGTACGCAAATCGAAGGCGCACGCGATAGGCGCCCGCGGCGGTGCGGTAGAGTTCGAAGATCAGGGCGCCGCCCGGCGGCATATCATCCGCGACCAGTCCGTTTCCGAGCGGCCAGTGCGCATCGAGGATTCCGCCGAGCGCACCCAGCTGCGTATCGTGGCCGGAGATGAACGCGACGTTGTCGTGCATGACGTTCGGTACGGTGACGCCGGGATGCGCGATGCCTGCCTTCTCTTCCAAGAGACCGACGATGTGCGCGAACAGATTGCCGCCTCGCGCGTGCGAATCTTTCGGCGGTCGAGAATTGACGTCATATTCGAGGACGTGAACGCGCATGGCGCCGGCGAGCTTCCGGCGATCGAATGCCGGGCCACACTGCGCGTATTCGAGAAACAGCGATTCCGCATAGGTCGAGCCGGTGTCGATCGGATTCGGCTCGCTCGTCACCGGCGGGCAGGTTCCGTTGCATTGCGCATCGAGCAGCGACTGAAGCGCCGCGAAGTCGGCGGCATGCTGCGCGACGAGCGCGGACGGCGGCGCCGCCTTTCTCGAACGCGGTCGTTTGAGGCCCTCAAAGAGCGGATCGCGCGCGCCCGGCCCGGTCTGGGCATCGTGATACATCGGCAGCGCGCCGGGTGAACCGCATGCGCCCGCGATCAACGCGCGTGCCGTTTCCAGCGTTCGCTGGTCTAAATCGGCGTAGACATATGTCGCACGCGAACGGCAGTCGAGCGGCAACCCGATCGAGGCGAAGTACGCGTGATAGAAACGGCCGAGGTGCGTGATCTCGCGGTAGCCGTGCTCGGTTAGATATCCGGGCTGGACGGGCGCCCAGTCCGGCCAGGTGTAGCCGGCCGGCGTGTGCGTGAAGCTGCGCACGCCGTGGCGCGTCACGACAATCGCGAAGACCGGTGTATCCCGGGCCGTGCTCGCGGTCAACAGGGTCATGAGAACGAGATGCAGCATGAGTTCCATTCAATCAATTCGGAATGACGTGCAGATGAATTTTCTGGCTCATGCGCTGGTCGCCGGGCTGGTGCAAACGCTCAGGCTTGTGTGGGACAGCCTCTTCGGGCTGATCTTCGGATTCCTTATCTCCGCGATCGTACAAGTCGTGCTCACGCCGGCCGAGATGGAGCGCTATCTGGGGCCGAAGCTTCGCAACATCGTCGCCGCTGCCGGCTTCGGCATCATCGCCTCGGCGTGCTCGTACGGGGCTGCCGCCGCGGCGCGCGGCTTCTACCAGAAGGGCGCCGACGTGCGCTCGATCTTCGCGTTCTTGATCTCCTCGACCAACATGAACGTGGCAATCCTGATCCTCTTTTGGTCGTTACTCGGGTGGAAGTTCGCGTTCGCCGAGTTCTTCGGCGGCGTGATCATCATCGCGGTCGTCGCAACCGGCTTCACGCTGCTCTTCGGCGCGGATGAGCTCGAGCGCTTGCGGCGCGAGCACCCCTCGCCGCTGCCGGCCGAAGCAGATGGCGCCGAATGTTCGCACTGCCACGATCACCGCAAACGCCCGAAGTTGGTTGCGATTGCCCAGACGGCAATCGGCGACGTGCAGATGCTGCACACCGAGCTGATCGTCGGCTACCTCATCGCCGGATTCGCCTCGGCGCTGATCCCGGCGGCGTGGTTCGCGCACGTGCTGCAAGCCGTCGGCTCGGTGCCGGTGATCGGCTACGTGCTGCTCCTGCTCGTCGGACTCGCGCTGGCCGTGGTGACCTTCGTGTGCTCGATGGGCAACGTGCCGGTGGCGCGCTTTCTGGCGAACGCGCGCATCCCGCTCGGCGCGAACACGGCGTTCATCTACGGCGACCTGCTGATCCCGCCGCTGGTCGCCATTTATCGCAAATCATTTCCCGAGCGCGTCACCTGGACGTTCGTCGGGCTCTTTATCGTCGGCGCGATGATCGCCGGCGCAGCCATGGAATGGGCGATCGGCAATGTGTTCGGCGGCGTGACGATGGGCTCGATGGCGATCAACGATCGCTTCACGCTCGTCTCCAACGTACTGGCCATCATCGCCGTCGGGGTCATCGCGGCGTTCGTGACGCGAGAATGGCGAGCGCAACCCTCCTGAGAGCGCTCGAATTCTTCCGCTACGCGATGAGATCTTCGATGCTGACGGGGAGATCCCGAACGCGCACGCCGGTAGCGTGATAGACCGCGGCGGTAATCGCTGGCGCCACGCCCGCCAGGCCGATCTCGCCGACACCGCGCGCGCCGAGCGGGTTCAAATCATAGTCGGGATAATCGAGGAAGGTGACGTCCATCGCCGGGTGATCGGCGTTCGAAGCGACGACGTAATCGGCAAAGTTGCGATTGAGCGGTGCCGCCGTTTGCGGATCGTAGCGCGTCTCCTCGAACAGCGCCATGCCCACGCCCATCACGATCGCGCCCTCGATTTGGTTGCGCGCCGTTTTCGGGTTGATGATTCTCCCGCCGTCGATCACGGTAACCACGCGCCGAACGCGCAATCGCGCGATCTCCGGTCGCCAGCTCACCTCGACGAAGTGCGCGCCGAACGAGTGGCTCGATTTCGCTTTGTTTTCGGCGAAGAACGTCGCCTCGGATTTTCCGTACCCGACGCCTTTCTCGAGCGCTTCTTTACACGCCGCGACCGCGGCCGGAATGACCGATGCGGTTACCATCGAGCCGCCGGAGATCGGGCCGGGCGGCAGCGAGCTGTCGCCGAGCGAGACCGTGATTCGGCCGACCGGAATTCCGAGCGCGTCGCTCGCGATCTGCGCGAGCATCGTGTAGGTGCCGGTCCCGATGTCTTGCGTCCCGCAAAAGACCTGCGCGTGCCCGTCGTGCAATTCCACCCGGACCTCGCAGGCGAAGCGTTCGGCGATCCACGCGCACCCGGCAACACCCCAGCCGACGATCGCGCCGTCGCGCTTCATCGAGCCGACGGCGGCGGTGCGGTCGCGCCACCCGAATCTCTGCGCGCCCAGCTCGTAACATTCAGCGACGTGGCACGAACTGAACGGCAGGTCGAGGCCCTCGTCGCGGGTGGGCGCGTTGCGCAAGCGCAGCGCGACGGGATCCATGTTCAACGCGATCGCTAGCTCGTCGAGCGCCGATTCGGTGGCAAACAGGCCGGGGACGGCGCCCGGGCCGCGCATCGAGGTCGGCGACCCGACGCTGCGTTTCGCGAGGCCGCGGGTCACGCGCAGATTCGGTACGCTATAGAAGTACGGCGTTGCCTCGGCGCAATTCTCGTCGTAATCGTCGAGCATATTCGTGTGGTTGGTGTAGTCGTGTTGCAGCGAGGTGAGGCGCCCATCGGCATCGGCGCTTACGCGAACGCGCTGCACCGTCACCGGCCGGTGGCCGACGGCCGTGAACATTTGTTCGCGCGTGACGACGATCTTCACAGGCGCGCCGAGCGTGCGCGCGGCGGCGGCGGCGAGCGGCGACTGCGTCCACGGCCACAATTTGCCGCCGAAGCCGGAACCCAAGTAGCGGGTGATGACGCGGACGTTTTCGACCGGAATGGCGAGCATCGCCGCCAAGACGTTGCGATGGTTCACCACCGCCTGCGAGGTCTCGTAGAGCGTGACGGTGTCGCCGTTCCACGACGCGACCGTCGCGTGCAGCTCGATCGGATTGTGCGTCTCGACCGGCGTGCGGTAGACCTGGTCGAGTTTGATCGGCGATGCGGCGAAGGCGGCATCGGGATCGCCGCGGTGGCTCCCAAGGTCACGCTCGCCTTCCTCGGCGCGGACCGGATCGGTGCTCGGCATCTCGGACGCGTACGTGACGCGTACGCGGGCCGCGCCCTCCTGCGCCGATTCGAGCGTGCGCGCGACCACCAGCGCAACGTATTGCCCGTAATACGTCACGGCGTCGTCGCTCAGCGGCGCGCGATGCTCGTCGGCGATGCAGAGCGCGCTGAACGGCAGGGTGGGGTCGATCGAGTGCAGCGTGCGCAGGTTGGTGTGATCGAACGCCGCGACGACGCCGGGCACCGCGAGCGCATCGGTCGCGTCGACGCGCAGCACGCGTCCGGCGGCGATCGTGCTGCCGACCGGAACGCCGTAGAGCATGCCGTCGAGAATGCGATCCGAGGCGTAATCCGCGCCACCGGTCACTTTGAGCCGGCCCTCGACGCGATCGATGGGCGTTCCGACGCTCACGCCGTCACCTCGATCAGCGCCTGCGTCAAGGCGCGTCTGGCGAGTTCGATTTTGAAACCGTTCTGACTCTGCGGACGCGCATCGCGAAGTGCGATTACCGCCGCCTCGCGAAAAACCTCGCGCGAGACGCCTTTGCCGCGCAGCACCGCTTCGGCCTCGCGCGCGCGCCACGGAATCGTGCCGACACCGCCGAGCGCGACGCGCGCGTCGGCAATCGTGGAGCCGTCGAGCCGCACCGCGACCGCCGCGGACGCGAGCGCGAATTCGTACGATTGGCGATCGCGCAGCTTGAGATAATGCGAGCGCCAGCCCTTCATCGGCGGCAGCATGACCGCGACGATCAGCTCGCCGGGTTCGAGCGTGGTCTCACGTTCGGGCGCATCGCCGGGGAGACGGTAGAACCGGTCGATCGGAATCGTGCGCCCGCCCGAGGTGCTGCGCACCTCGATCGTCGCTTCGAGTGCCGTCAACGCGACGTTCTGATCGGAGGGATTGGTCGCGATGCAGTGCTCGCTGGTCCCCAGCACGGCGAGATTGCGGTTATATCCGGTGATCGCCGGACAGCCGCTGCCCGGCTCGCGCTTGTTGCACGCCGAGTTCGGATCGCGAAAGTAGATGCAGCGGGTGCGCTGCAAGAGATTGCCGCCGGTCGTCGCCATGTTGCGAATCTGCGTCGTCGCGCCGGAGAGAATCGCTTCGGAGAGCACGGGGTAGCCGGCGCGCACGCGCGGATGGTGCGCCACCTCGCTATTGGTCGCGAGCGCGCCGAGGACGAGACCGCCGCCGGGCGCGTCCTCGATCGTCGTCAGCGGCAGGCGATTGATGGCGATGACGCGCTCCGGGCGTTCGACGTCCTGCCGCATCAGGTCGATCAGCGTGGTGCCGCCCGCGCAGTATCGCGACGATGCGCCCTGCGCCGTGCGCAGCGCGTCGCCGGCGTCGATCGCGCGCGCCATCGCGAAGCGTCTCATGACATCGACTTCGACCGGCGAACCGATTGGATCGCCGCAACGATGCGCTGATAGGCGCCGCAGCGGCAGATGTTGCCGCTCATGGCTTCGGCTACGTCGGCGTCGCCCGGACCCCACGGTTCGTCGATCATCGCCGCCGCCGACATGAGCTGCCCCGACGTGCAGTAGCCGCATTGGTATCCGTCGTGCTCGAGAAACGCGGCCTGGACGGGGTGCAGGTCTTCTCCGCTCGCAAGCCCTTCGATCGTCGTGATCGTATCGCCGTCATGCATCGCGACGAAGGTGAGGCACGAGAGCGCGCGTTTGCCGTTGACGTGGATCGTGCAGGCGCCGCACTGCCCGTGATCGCAGCCTTTTTTCGTCCCGGTCAGCCCCAGCGTCTCGCGCAGGAAGTCGAGCAGCGACGTGCGCGGATCGACCTCGACCCGGTACCGTTTTCCATTGACGGTGAGGGAGGCCGGGAGGGTTTCAACGGCGGTCGTGTCGGGACTCTTCACGGTCATGCGAGTAATTTAAGCACATTTTTTGCGGCCGCGGTGAACCGCTTCTGACCTAGCCGGGTTATGCAAGCCACACTGACGAGTGAGCGACGCGAAGTGAACGAGCGCCTGCAAGACTATGGGGAGAAGACATGTTAGCTACGCGTAACCTTGGCATCGACGGGCTGGCGGTTTCCGACATCGGGTTGGGCTGCATGGGCATGAGCTTTGCCTACGGCCCGGGCGAACGCGACGACAACGAGTCGATCCGCACGATCCAACGTGCGCTCGAGCTTGGGTGCACGTTCTTCGATACCGCTGAAGCCTACGGCCCGTACACCAACGAGGAGCTGCTCGGCCGCGCGCTGGCGGGCAAGCGCGACCAAGCGGTGATCGCGACGAAATTCGGGTTCACCTTTGGACGCGACGGCGCGGTAAACGGTACCGACAGCCGGCCCGAGCACGTGCGCGAAGCGGTCGAGGGATCGCTGCGCCGGCTGAAGACGGATCGCATCGATCTGCTCTATCAGCATCGCTTGGATCCGAACGTGCCGATCCAAGAAACGATCGGTGCGATGGCCGAACTCGTGCGCGAAGGAAAAGTGCTTTATCTCGGGCTCTCGGAAGTCGGCGAAGAGACGATTCGCCGGGCGCAGGCCACGCATCCGATCGCCGCGCTGCAGAGCGAATATTCGCTGTGGGAGCGCAATCTGGAGCCGAAGATCATTCCGCTGCTGCGTCACCTCGCCATCGGGCTGGTGCCCTTTGCACCGCTCCGGCGCGGGTTTTTGACCGGCAACGTGAAGCGCGCGGAGGAGTATCCCGAAGGCGATTATCGCCGCGGCGATCCGCGGTACCAAGGCGCGAATTTCGATGCGAACATGCGCGCCGCGTCGATCGTGCGCGAGGTGGCGGCGCGTCACGATGCCACGCCGGGACAGATCGCGCTCGCGTGGCTCTTGCACAAAGGGCCGGACGTCGTGCCGATCCCGGGCACCAAACACGTGCGCTACTTAGAGGAGAATCTCGGCGCATCGCAGGTGCATCTCAGCGCCGAAGACATGGCCACGCTCGACGCGTCGCTCACGCCGGAGAAAATTTCCGGTCCGCGTTATAACGAACGGCAGGCGGCGCTGATCAACCGATGATTCCGTTGGTGCACCAAGCATCACGGTGCAGGCCGCGTATCCCAGGGGCATCGGGCCGGAACAAGAAATAGGGGTTGCGTTTTATGTACACAACCGCAGCGACCGCGTACGGCATTGCCGTTACCGTCGAAGGAAGGCCGACGCCCGAGGAACTGAAGGTGGTGAATGCGGCCCTGATGGATGCCGCGCGCACCAAGCCGGGCTTCAGCTTGCTCATGGACCTTTCGAAAGCCAAGATCGCGACCGACGCCGATTCGCAAGCGATGATCTCCGAGCGCTACGGAAAGCTCTTTGGCCACGGTATGCACCGGCTTGCCATCGTGGTGTCGAGCCCCACCGTGGGTATCCAAGTGCGGCGGTTGATTACACAGGCCGTCGGCGATACGGTCACCAAAGAACGCGTGCGCATGATCGACCCGACGGTGCCGAATTGGCGCGCCGATGTTGAACGGTGGCTCGCGGAGAAAACGCCCTAGCGCACCGCGCTGCTATGCGGAAGCTTCCAGTCCTTGCGGACAAAGTGGCAGGTATAACCGTTCGGAATTTTCTGGAGGTAATCCTGATGCTCGGGCTCGGCTTCCCAGAACGGGCCCGCCGGCGCGACTTCGGTTACGACCTTGCCGGGCCACAGTCCTGACGCGTCGACGTCGGCAATCGTCTGCTCGGCGATGCGGCGTTGTTCGTCGGTGGTGTAGTAGATCGCCGAGCGATAGCTCGTGCCGCGATCGTTGCCCTGGCGATTGAGCGTCGTCGGGTCGTGGATTTGAAAGAAGAACTCGAGCAATTGCCGGTAGCTGATTTGCGCCGGATCGAAAACGATCTCGATCGCCTCCGCGTGGTTGCCGTGATTGCGATAGGTCGCGTTCGGCACCTCGCCGCCGGTATAGCCCACGCGTGTCGAGATGACGCCGGGGTACGTGCGCAGCAGCTCCTGCATGCCCCAGAAGCAGCCGCCGGCCAGAACTGCGCGCTCGGTAGATGATGTCATAATTCTCTATTCGCGGATGCGCAAAACGATCTTGCCTTCGACGTGACCCTGTTCGATTCGCCGGTGCGCATCGACCACACGATCGAGCGGAAACTCTTCCGTCTTCAGCGGAATCGTCTGCGTGCCGATCGCTCGGTTCAAGCGCTCGAAGGCTTCGTGCGACATATCCCCATCGAACGGCACCGACGGGTGGCCGCCGACTTTCGGTGCCGGCTCGATGCCGTTCGGGAATGCGATCGGTGCGTTCGGGCGCAGACGCGAGGCGAGGGGCGGAAGATCGGAGCCGTTCGCGGTGGCGAGCATCGCGTCGAACACGGTCGTCGCATCCTGCGTGATCGGCGTGCCCCCGAGCGCGCGAAGGTAGTCCTGCGCGTCGGGTCGTGCGGTTCCGGACACGATTGCGCCGATGGTCTTCGCCGCGAGCCAAACTGCCAGCGACCCGACGCCGCCGGTGGCGCCGAAGACGAGCAGCGTCTCGCCGCGCTTCATCTTTAAGGAGTGCAGCCCCGCGTGCGCCGTCAGCGCAACGCACGGCATCGCGCCGGCGACTTTTTGATCGAGCTGATCCGGCACGCGCGCGACGCGATCTGCCGGGAGGCCTATGTATTCGGCGTAGAAGCCGCCGTGCGGATTACCGTAGCTATAGGAATACACACGCTCGCCGACGCGCAGGTGCTTCACGTCGGAAGCAACCGCAACCACAACGCCGCTTCCGTCCGCACCTAAAATGGTGCCGGGCTTGATCGCGCCCCACGCGCCGGAGCGCTGCTTCGCATCCCAAATGCCCACGCTGGCATAATCGAGCGCCAGAATCACATGGCCTCGGGCAAGCTTCGGTACGGGCACGGACGTTACGCGAATGGCGTCGGGCGGACCCGCTTTGTCGAGGACGGCGGCTTTCATCGTCGTCGGGAGAGTAGACGACTTCACGGTCGTCGCGTGGCTCTTCACAGTCATGCCTCG
This sequence comes from Candidatus Baltobacteraceae bacterium, assembly GCA_035502855.1. Classification (NCBI taxonomy): domain Bacteria; kingdom Bacillati; phylum Vulcanimicrobiota; class Vulcanimicrobiia; order Vulcanimicrobiales; family Vulcanimicrobiaceae; species Vulcanimicrobiaceae bacterium. Next base: position 67,524 of record DATJTX010000022.1, on the reverse strand, counting down.
ATTCAACCACTCAATGTCGCGATCTGTTACAGCCGAGCACCAGCATGCTCTGCCGCTTCGAGCACCGCGCGTACCGGACCGAAGCGGGCTCGGATTCCGAAAAAGGCGAAGCGCAGGCCATGGTGAATCGGCGGGTGTTTCTCCAGAGCGCCGCTGCCGCTGCGCTCGGCACTTCGGCGCTCGGGCTTCTGGGCGCGCGTCGCACCATTCCGTGGGCGGAGCTTGCGCGTCGTCTCCGGGGGAAGCTCGTACTTCCCGGGGACCGATGGTATGCGGCCTACGCGCAACCGAATAACCTGCGCTACGACGCGATTCTTCCGCAAGCGATTGCGGTGTGCAGCGACGCTCGCGACGTGAGCACGTCGATTCTCTTCGCGCGTGAATACGGGGTGCCGCTCGTCGCGCGGTCGGGCGGCCATTCGTACGCGGGATATTCGACGACGCCCGGGCTGATGATCGATCTGCGGACGATGAATAACGTTGCGTTCGACGAGTCGACCGGCATCGCCACGCTCGGCGGCGGCGCACGAAACTCGAATGTGTACTCGGCATTTCGCAATCGTAATCTTGCGATCACCCACGGACGCTGCCCGTCGGTCGGCGTGGCCGGCCTCGTGCTCGGCGGCGGCATCGGTTTCAATATGCGCGCGCATGGCCTGACCTGCGATCACCTGATTGCGACGGAAATCGTCACCGCCGACGGCACGACTCGCGCCGTGCACGGCAACGACGAATTGTTTTGGGCCTGCCGTGGCGCTGGCGGGGGAAATTTCGGGATCAACACGTCGTTCGCGTTTCAAACCTACGAGGTCGGACCGCTGACGGTCTTCGACTTGACGTGGAAACGGCAACCGGAGCGCGTCTTCGAACGACTGATCGGCGTCCTCGATCGTGCGCCGGCGACGCTCGGCTCGAAAGTATCGGCGATTGCACCCGACGCAACGACGCCCGATATTACGATCCAACTGCTCGGGCAATATTCGGGCACGCCGGCGCAACTGCGCGAGATGCTCGCGCCGGTGTACGCGATCGCCGAACCCGAGGGCATCGTCAAGCACGATTCCTATTGGGCCGCGCAAGACGTGCTCGCCGAACCGGGCCGTCCGGCGTACTGGCAGGAGCGCTCGCGCTTCTTCAATGCGCCGTTCGATCACAACGCTAATGCGGTTGTGTTCGAGTGGCTTCGGCGCTATCCGCGCACGGCAAAAAGCGCGGCGTTCAAGGTGTTTCAAACCGGCGCGCATGTGAACGATCGCGGACCGCACGAGATGGCGTTTGCCCATCGCTTCAGCTCGTGGCTGAGTTCGATCGAGCTGTATTGGACCCAGACGACGCCACCCGACGCGCTCGCGCGCAATCTGGCCTGGCTCGACGCGTTTTACGAGGCGATCGTTCCGCTCGCCAAGGGCGGCGCCTACCAGAACTTCATCGATCCGTCACTGCGCGATTGGCAGCTTGCCTACCACGACGGGAACTTTCAACGCCTACGCAAGATCAAGACGAAATACGACCCCACGAACGTCTTTCATTTCGCGGAAGGCATCCCGCCGGGTTGAAACGCGCTCGTTAGTTCGGGAGCATTTCTTGCACGTGCTTGCGAAATTCGAGCGGCGCCGCGATCGCGGGGAAGCTCTCCTCCGTGCCGCCGATTCCCCGCACGCCAATCGTGCCGTAGTCGAAGAGGCGGCCAAATGCCGTCTGCTCGACGTCGATACCCTCGATCCGGTTCAGCTCGAGTTCGAGCAATCTGCTGCCAAGTGCCCCAACCTTGATAACGACGCGACGGTTCGTGACCGCAAATTCGGACGAGTTGTACCGAATGAGGGCAATCGTGCCCATCCCAACGCCGACGATGCCGACGAGCAGCCCAAGGATTTGGGACCACGTCATCGCGATGATGATTCCCAACAGCACCACGACTCCAGCGGGCACAGCGATGATTGGATGCAGCTTCGCTTGATACACGACCTCTTCGCCGGGGAGCAGAGTGTTGTCGATGTAGCCCACGCATGGCTCGTTCGTGCGCGGCTAGATTTTCCCGCTCCTCGTGATTAACGGGTGACTTCCGGGACCGACGATCCCCCGCCGGCGCTTAGGCGCGTTCCCAAACCGTCTTGACACCTTTCGCATCGGAACGGCCGAGTTCAAACGCTTCGTCAATTGCGGGTTGATCATTGAATCCCAGGACGGAAAGTGCCAACGGCTGTACCGGCCGTACCTGCCGAAGGCTCACTTCTACTTTGCCTTGCAGCCCGAGCTTGTCATTCGCGGCGGTCCTCCCCGCAACAGCCTGATTCGTCATAAGCGCCAGCTTCATATCGTCTTCAAGAATCTTTTGCTGCATGACGGTATAGCAAGCCAGACCGAGCACTGCAACATTGGGGACCGCGGCGAGTGGCGCGTTACTCGCGGGTGTCATGAAAATTACAGTGATATCGGTCGCGCCCGCATTGATCGCAAGCCCGATCGGCGAATTGTTCGCGACTCCTCCGTCAACGTAGAGATAGGTAGTAGATGAACCTAGGTTCTCGCTCATTGGCGGAAAGGCAAAGGGCAGCGAACCCGAGGCCTCGACCGCGACGAGGTAGTTTTCGGCTGTAATCGGATGCGCTGATTTAGCGTTCGCGAGAAATGCTTTTTGCAGGTCGACGGCGGTAGGCGTACCACCGGCGGGAGCCGCGAACGCGAAGAACGATTCCGATGTTTGCAAATTCACATTAGTCCCGGTGACGACGAGCGAACAGCGGATGTTGTCGAAGTTGAGAACTGGTTGCAGCAGTGCTGTCACGGGGGAGCGGTCGAGGGCTCCAAGCATCGCCATCAGTTCGGGCAACGGGCCCATTGCCTTGTACTTCTTAATCAGGCCGAGAACGTGGAATGCCCAGAGCGCTGGGTTTAGCTTCAGGACGGCCTCGAGTTCGCTCACGAAGTCCATTACCCGCTGTGCTGTGGGCGAAAGCGTGACAATGTTCTTGCCCGCGATCGTCTTCCAGAGCCCTTCGAGTTCTTCGATGAGCCCCTGAGCGTAGAACGCCGCATTGATGGCACCGATCGAGGTGCCACAAACTAGGTCGAAATGCTGACCGGTCTCGGCAAGACCGCAAATGACCCCGGCCTCGTAGGCACCGAGGGCGCCACCGCCGGTCAACACCAAAGCTCGCACGATAAATCAACCTCCTGAGGGAAGGTTCCTTCGCAATCGTACCTTAGCTCGGCGTAACATGCAGTAGTTCAATCGGCCTATGCTGCATCGACTACGCGCTCTCCGCGCGGCCGTTGGCTTCGAGAACCTCGTCGACGATGCCGTAGTCGCGTGCCTGCCCGGGCGTCATGAAGAAATCGCGATCGAGGTCGCGCAAGATTTGCTCTTCGGCTTTTCCCGTCGTTTTCGCGTAGATGTCGGCGAGCGTCTTGCGCGTGGCGACGAGTTCGCGCGCGTGCAATTCGATGTCGGTGGCTTGGCCGCCGATCTGCCCGATCGACGGCTGGTGGATGAGGATCTTGCTGTAGGGCAGCGCCGCGCGTTTGCCCGGCGCGCCGCCGGTCAAGAGCACCGAGGCCATCGAGGCCGCAAACCCCACGCAGATCGTCGCGACCGCCGGCTTGATGAACTGCATCGTATCGTAAATCCCAAGCGCCGCGGTGACGCTGCCGCCGGGGCTGTTGATGTAGAGATCGACGTCTTTGTCGGGATCTTCTTTCTCGAGGAAGAGCAGCTGCGCGACGGCAAGGCTAGCGAGCTGATCCGTGATCTCGCCGCTGATGAAGACGATGCGGTCTTTGAGGAGGCGCGAGTAGATGTCGAAGGCGCGCTCGCCGCGCGCGGTGTTCTCGACGACGGTCGGCACGAGGTAACTCATGGCCCGTTTTATAGCAGAGCCGGTGTGCGCTGGGAATGTTTTCCGGCTCAAAAGCGGACACCGCCGGCAGGGCCGCGGCCGCCGATCGTCTGAGTATCACCCATGAACACGCTAACCGTCGAGCAGCAACAACGTATCGTGGAACTTTTGCGCGAAGGCATGAGCGCCCGCGAGGTCGAGCGCATTACGGGGCATCGGCGAGAGACGGTTGTATTGTACGGTCGCCTCGCGGGGGTGCTGCCTTCGCGAGTTTCACCGGAACCCACGCAGGCGCGAGCCGCCTAGCAACGTTCGGCGACGGGGTCAACTCACCATGAAGTCGTCGTCGTGAGCATGATCTCCAACTGATTCGAAAGAATCCTCAGAACAGGGCTCGATGGCGTTCGAGTCGGCTTTGGAAAGGGGATCCTATCGATGCTTGGACGGCTCCGTTTTCTTCTCATTGCCGCCTTTGTTGTGGCCTCAACCGCCGTAGCCGCAGCGCGATTGCCGTACGACCTCTACATCGTAAATCCGCTGCCAAATCCGGTCTGGGTCACGGTGTACGCGAACGGCCGCATCCAAAACGCCTTTATGGTCCGCCCGAATTATCGCTGGCACTGGGACAGCGCCCAAGGGAACATGAAGATCATGGCGGAGATCAAAACGCTCGACGGCGTTCGCAACATTTGTAAAACGGATATGCAGGTGCCCAAGAACTCGGGCGACGTCACGATCCATCTCAACAAGGCCAACAATACCTGTTGGTGGAGTCGTTAGCCGGCGATAGCGGCGAAGAGTCCTGAGCCGTTGGGCGTTTTCGGCTTGCATACGCGAGTATAAGCCTTCTTTGCATGGACTCGCTGACCGATGAGCAGCGATGGCGCGATGGTGGAACTCTTGGGCGAAGGCATGAGCGCCCCCGAGGTCGAGCCATCACCGGCCACCGCCGAGAGACGGTTATTCTGTATGGGCGTTTGGCCGGAGCGGTTCCGCCGCGCAATGTGTCCAAGACGGTGGGCTCCTTGGCGGCCTGAGCGAGCGAGTGTTCCGGTGCTCCCGGCTTCTGCTAGGCGTGTTTTGATTCTGCAACGGGATCGTAGTCCCCGATCTTGATCCCCGCACTGCGAAAGGCCTCGAGACTCTGCTTGTCCCGGCTATCCTCGACGTACCAGGGCTGCGTGGCGAATATGTGACGTTGAATGTACCGCTCACCCATTGAGGCTAGTAGCATTAGCTCAAATCGGGTAGTCTGGCCTTGTCGAGTGGAATAAGCAACATCGGAAACCCAATTATCATCGTAACCGCTGATGCAGCGATCGACCTGGCCCATCGTGCTAAAGCCAAGATTGCGCAGTAATCTTGCCGTCCAGTTGTAGGAGAACTCGGATATTCGGCGATCGGGACCTAAGCGCCGATCGAGATATTCCTTAAGGGCATCGGGCGTGACTTCGACTTCGTCTAAGTTGCCGCTGGCGATTTGTTCACGCGCGCGGGCGGTCACGCTTGCGTCGGCATCTTGGATCGCCTGGAATTCTCGATCAGCTATTTCAAGTAAACCCGCCAGGGACATGAATCGTCTTCGAATCTCAGTTGGGATCACCGAGGCCGATTTGTATTGAATATCGTGTTCGATTTCGGCCCATGCGTGTTGCAAAATGGTGCGGACCTGGATTTCAACACTCGCGCCCTTGAAGTCTTGGTACTCCGGTAAGGTTCCCCGCTTTCGATCTAGTCGCACGAGGTAGTGAATACTTTGATAACCGAATCGCTGCTCAGCTATCAGCGCCGCTCCCTTGTCAGATCGCTCAATGATTTCAAATTCATCGCCGATCAATACGTCGATATCATCGAGAGTGCTCGGGAAGAACGTGATGACTCTTACTCCGGCGAGATCGGTAATTTGCTCCAGTGGATTCGGGTATTTGGGAATGTTCGGATCAGCGTCGGAAGGGGTGCCCGCTTTCTCTTCAAAGCTGGCCGCGTCCTTAGCCCTGCTATCTACTGAGTTGACCTTGATGCCACGTTGAACTAGGCACTCGCGAACTATTCGCTCAACCATGTGGGCAAGCGCAACAAAATAGTCTCGTCGCTTTAAGTACTCCGAGACGGCGCGCTGTTTGTGCGCCGTGAAATCAAATGCGTTTCCTGACGCCATAGCGCCGGCGCTCTGTTGTTCGTCCATTAGATGACTCCAGGGGCTGTCCGCGGGGAGACCCAGCGCGCGTGCTCGTGCTAATGCGGATTACGCTTATTCGTTCATCCTGCGGTTTCGCCACTCCGCGCTTCTCACATAACTTGTCGCCGTATAAATCACGCTGGCGTTTGATCGGCTCGACCCGCCGGACGTGATTCTGCGCCAGCCGCTGAGATCAGGGGCTTCCTTTCGCCTTGCCGTTGCGCCGCGGTTCTTTGTGGCCACGAACACGTGTTCGCCTTTGACCCTCCCCGTCGTAAACCTTATAGTGGTGTGAAGTGGTGCTGAGTGGTGGCTGGGGGAGGGACCTTGCACGCGGAGCTGCCGCGCTTTACGGGTTCGGTGGAGCATGCCCTCGATGAGAAGGGGCGCCTCATCGTCCCCGCGCGCTTTCGGGAACGGCTTGGAGCGGGCTTCGTCATCACGATTGCCCAGCCCGAGCCATGCCTCGCGCTCTACCCCAGCGTCACCTGGGCCGAGTTCTGCACGCGCCTGGAGGAGGCTCCGCGCAAGGATGAGCGCTTCCGCCGCATCGTGCGCAACATCTTCGCACATACAGAGGAAGTGGCGTGCGATGCGCAAGGGCGCCTGCTGATCCCAGCCGCACAGCGCGGCTACGCGTCGATCGATCGCGACGTCGTCTCCATCGGCGCGCTCACCCGCGTCGAGATCTGGGCGAAAGAACAATATTCCGCGCACGCCGCGCCGGAGGGCGAGGTCGCCGATTTCATGGCCGACCTCGGGCTCTTCTGATGGGATGCCTCCATGAGTCACGTCTCGGTCTTGCTCGATGCGGCGATCGATTATTTGGCGATCCGGCCGGATGGGACGTACGTCGATGCGACCTTCGGTGCGGGTGGGCACTCGCGAGCGATCCTCTCGCGTTTGCAGACCGGCCGATTGATCGCGCTCGATGCCGATCCGGACGCGATTGCGCGAGCGCACACCATCACGCATCCATCGTTTACCTTCGTCCATGCGAATTTCTCGGAACTTCGTCGCGTCTTGGCCGACTGCGGGGTGGCGCAGATCGACGGAGTGCTCTTCGATTTGGGAGTTTCGTCGATGCAGCTCGATAATGCGCAGCGCGGCTTCTCGTTTCGTGAGTCGGCGCCGCTCGATATGCGAATGAATCCGTACGAAGGCCGCAGCGCCTACGACGTCCTCGCTACCGCCAGCGAACGCGAACTCGCCGACATCTTCTTCAACTACGGCGAAGAGCGCGCGGCGCGCCGCATCGCGCACGCGCTCGTCGAACGGCGCAGCGCCGGCCGCCTGCCGAAAACCACCCTCGAATTCGCACAGTTCGTGGCGGGCGTGATGCGCCGGCCTGGGAAGAGGGAGCGCATCCATCCCGCCACGCGCGTCTTCCAAGCGCTGCGCATCGCGGTCAACGACGAACTCGGCGCGCTGCGCGAGGGTCTGGCCGGCGCGATCGACTCGCTGCGCGACGCCGGTCGCATCGTCGTCATCAGCTTCCACTCGCTCGAGGATCGCATCGTGAAGCAAACCTTTCGCGACGACGAGCGCCTCGAGGTTCTCACGCGCAAGCCGCTCGTGCCCGATGAGCACGAGACGGCCGAGAATCCCCGCGCCCGCAGCGCCAAGCTGCGCGCCGCCCAACGGAAAGCAAGCTAATGGTAGCGCCACAACGCATCCGCAATCCGCGCAGCGCCCGCACCGCCACCCAAACGCGCATCGTCAAGAACACCCGCGCGCGCTACGGCGCGATCGTGCGCATCGCCGGCGGCCTCTCGATCGCGCTGGTTGCGCTGATGGGCTATCTGGCGCTGCTCTCCAACGTCACCAGTCTCAGCTACGCGCTCGATAAGGCGCAGCACCAGCGCGACGTGCTGCAAGAACAGACCGCGCGGCTCGATGATGCGATCGCGCAAGCCAGCTCCGAAGAACGGCTCGCCGCGATCGCGGCCAAGCTCAACATGCACGATGCGCAAACCTTCGCCGTGGTGCGGATCGAACCGCCGGCCACGGTCGCGAAATCGAAGATCCCGCTCTTCGACACGATCGCCGCTTGGTTCTAAGGAGCTAACGCGTGGCGCGCACGGTGCTCCACAACCGGGCCTTCGCGCGTATCGCTCCGATGCGCGCGAAGCTGTTTTTCTATCTCTGTCTCGCGATGGCGGGTTACCTCGGCATCCGTCTCTATCTCGTACAAGTCATCGACGGACCCAAGCTCGCTCGCGAAGCGCTCGCGCAAGACTCCAACACGGTCGAAGTCTTCGCGCGCCGCGGTTTCATTGCCGATCGAAACGGCACGGTGCTGGTGCGCTCTCTCCCCTCCGAGAGCGTCTACGCCGTGCCGCGCGACCTCACCGATCCCGACGCCACCGTTGCCAAGCTCGAAGCGATCTTCGGCAAACTCGATCCCTCGATCGTCGCCGACCTGCACGATAAATCGCTTTGGTTCGTGTGGATCGCGCGCAAGATTCCGGTCGAGCTGGCGCAGCGGGTCCGCGCGGCAAATCTCGGCGGCGGCGTTCAGCTCAAAGAAGAAGTCACCGGCAAGCGCATCGACATGGTCGGCGACATGCTCTCCACCATTCTCGGCTTCGTCGGCACCGACGAGAACGGCCTCGACGGCCTCGAATACGAATTCGATTCGCTCTTGCGCGGACAGTCCGGGCAGGTCACGCTCGAAACCGACGATTTCGGCCGGCCGATTCCCTTCGGTCACGAGCACGTGATCACGCCGGCGCAGCCCGGTCTCTCCCTTGAACTCACCGTCGACTCGTACTTGCAGTTCGTCACCGAAGAAGCGCTCGATCAAGAAGTCGCGAAGTCGCACGCGAAGGACGGTACCGCGATCGTGATGGATCCGTGGACCGGCGAGATCTTGGCGATGGCCAACATCCCGCACTTCGATCCGAACCATTTCTGGAAGTACCCGGCGCGCGATTACGAAGACCGCGCCGTCGTCGACACCTACGAGCCGGGCTCCACCTACAAGCTGGTCACCGCGGCGGCGGCGCTCACCTCGGGCCGCGTCACCCTGCAGACGCGCTTCCCGGCCCGCGACGCCATCACCATCGACGGCCACACGATCCACAACGCCGACGACGACATGCCGATAACCGGCGACACCGAAACGTTGGGCGAGATCGTCGAGTATTCCCACAACGTGGGCGCGGCCGAAGTGGGCCTCGCGACCGGAGCACAGAACTTCTATAGTATGGAACGCAAGGCGGGATTCGGCTCGCCGACCGATATCGAACTCCCAGGTGAGAGCCCCGGCATCGTCCCCTCGCCCGATCAGTGGAGCGAACTCTCGCTGCCCACGATGTCGTTCGGCCAAGGCGTTTCGGTCACGCCGATCGCAATGGCGCGTTACTACTGCGCGATCGCGAACGGCGGCTTGCTGATGCGCCCGCGCATCGTGCGTGCCATCGAAGATCAGCGGGGCAAGATCATCTACCAATATCCGCCCGAGGTCGAACACCGCGTCTTCTCCGAAAAGATCGCCGCCGAGCTGCGCGCGATGCTGCGTTCGGTCGTCACCCACGGAACCGGCCGTTTCGTCGCGCAGATTCCCGGCTACACCACCGCCGGCAAGACCGGCACCGCGCAGATGGTCGTCGATGGGCAATACGCGCCCGGTCACTACGCCGCATCGTTCATCGGCATGATTCCCTACCAGCATCCGCGTTACGTCATCTACGTCAAGATCGAAGATCCGCAGGGCATGTACTACGGCAGCGAGATCGCGGGCCCGGTCTTCGCACGGATCGCGCGCGAAGCGATGCTGCACGCGGGTGTCTTGCCATGACGCTCGATCGTATCGTCGCGCGCTTACCCGCGAGCACGCAGGTCATCGGCGAACGCTCGCGCGAGATCAGCAGCATCGAGATCGATTCGCGCCGGGTCACGCCCGGCGCGTTGTTCGTCGCGATGCCCGGCGAACACACCGACGGTCACGCGTTCGTGCAGCGCGCGATCGCTGCCGGCGCGGTCGCGGTCGTGGTTGAAGCGGCGCACGCGCTCGCCGTGCCGGTGAGCGTCAGCGCAATTCACGTCCCCGATACGCGCCGCGCGCTCTCGACGATCGCCGCTGCTTTCTTCGACGACCCCTCGCGCGCGCTCGACGTGCTCGGCGTTACCGGTACCAACGGCAAGACCACCACCACGCGCATGATCGCGGCGATCCTCGAAGCCTCGGGCCGTCCGTGCGGCGTGATCGGCACGGTCGGCGCGCAGTTTCGCGAGCACAACTGGACGCTCGAGAATACGACACCGCTGCCGCCCGAGCTGCACGGCTTGCTCGCGCAGATGCGCGAACTCGGAGCGTGGGCGGTCGCGATGGAGGTCAGCTCGCACGCGCTGGCACTCGATCGCGTCGAAGACGTGCGTTTCAAAGTCGCCGCGTTGACCAACATTACCCGCGATCACCTCGATTTTCATCAAACGCTCGAAGCCTACGCGGCGGCGAAGCGGCGGCTCTTCACCATGGCGGCGGCCGCGGTGCTCAACGTTGACGATGAGTACGGCGCGCGCTGGCTGCCCGACGTGCGCCGCCGTATTCCCACCCTCAGCTACTCGCTGCACGGCAACGCGGATATTACGGCGCGCACGATCGAACCGAGCGCATCGGGCAGCACATTCGACGTCGACGGCGTGCCGATGCGGGTTCACCTTCCCGGCATGTTCAACGTCGCGAACGCGCTGGCGGCGATCGGTGTCGCGCGCTCGTTGGATCTCGATCTGGAGACGTGCGCGCACGGGTTGGATGCGCTCGAGCGCGTGCCGGGCCGCATGGAGCACGTGAACGGCGGCGACATCGACGTGGTGGTCGACTACTCGCACACGCCCGATTCGCTCGAGAACGCGCTGATCGCGCTGCGCGAGACCGCTCCGCGCGCGCTGGCCGTCGTCTTCGGCTGCGGCGGCGATCGCGACCGCGGCAAACGTCCGCAAATGGGACGCGTCGCGGCGGCGTACGCGGACCGCATCTACGTCACCAGCGACAATCCGCGCAGCGAATCGCCCGAAGCCATCGTCGCCGAGATCGAGACCGGCATCGGTGCGCATCCGCACGTCAGTCAGGTCGACCGGCGCGCCGCGATTCACCGCGCGATCGAAGAGGCCGGTCCGGGCGACGTGGTGCTGATCGCCGGCAAGGGGCACGAAACCTACCAGATCATCGGCACGCAAACGTTGCCCTTCGACGACGTCGAAGTCGCGCGCGAGGCGCTGGCGGCGCGGGGTGCGCACGCATGAAACTGCCGTTCGACGAAGCGGCCAAAGTGACGCACGGCGTGATCTTCGAGATCGAGCGTGCGCCCGAACGGATCGAGATCTCGACCGATACGCGCACGCTCGAACCGGGCCAAGCCTTTCTCGCGCTGCGCGGGCAACGGTTCGACGGCAACCTCTACACGCAAGACGCCGTCGAACGCGGCGCAACCGCGCTGATCGTCGACGATCCCGACGCGGTGATTCCCGGGATCGCGACGATCGTGGTCGAGAGCACCCTCGATGCGCTGCTGGCCCTGGCCGCCGCCGCCCGCAACCGGTTCGCCGGCAGCGTGCTCGCGATCACGGGCAGCGCCGGCAAGACGACGACCAAGGCGTTTGCCGCGCAACTGCTCGCACTGCGCTACGGCGCGCGGGTGCTTTCCACGCCGGCCAACGAGAACAACGAGATCGGCGTGAGCAAGGTCCTGCTCGCCGCCGAGGGCGCCGAGCACGACGTGCTGGTGATCGAGATGGGCGCGCGGCACTACGGCGATATCGAAAAGCTGGTGCGCGCGGCCCGGCCCGACGTAGCGATCCTCACCAACATCGGCGACGCGCATCTGGAGATCATGGGTTCGCGCGAGCGGCTCGAGATCACGAAGTGGGCGCTCTTTTCAACCGGAGCGCGGGCCGTCCTCAACGCGCAAGACGTGGCCTCGATCAGGCGCGCCCCCTCGCTCTCGGCGCCGCCGCACTGGTTCTTCACCGGCGGTCCGGGCGAGAACGTGCCGATGTACGGGCGCGTCACCGCGCTCATCGGCTCACGGCAATGGATCGAGATCGACGGCGAGCGCGAGCACACCTACGATGTCGACGCGCGCGTGCCCGGTGCGCACAATCGCGCCAATCTTGCCGCCGCGATCGCCGCTGCGGTCGAGCTCGGCGTCGAGCCGATGCAGATCGCGCCCGCGGTCGCCGAGATCGAGCTGCCGCACGGCCGGTACGAACGCATCGAACTCGAGAACGGCGTGACGCTGATCTACGACGCGTACAACGCGAATGCAGCCGGGATGATGGCGGCGCTCGATGCCTTCGCCGGCGAAGATGCGGCGCGCCGCATCGCGTTGCTCGCAAGCATGGCCGAGCTTGGCGAGGGAGCGGCTGACTTGCACCGCCGGGTCGGCAGCCACGCCGCGGCCACCAAGGTGGACGTAATGCTGGTCGGCGGCGAGTTCGCGGGCGAATTGGCATTGGGTGCGCGCAGCGCCGGCCTGCCCTCCGAGCGCATCGTGCCGTTCGTGACCAACGAACAAGCAGCCCAGTGGGTGCGCGATCACACGCGCGCCGGGGATGCGGTGCTGTTGAAGGGTTCGCGCAAGTACAAGTTGGAGGAGATCGTCGAGGACTTACGCCGTTGACGTTGACGCGCATTCCAGGAGTGGTTGCTCTTCCGGTTCGAACGCGCGTCGTGCGCGTCGGTGACGACCTCGCCGCGCTCGTCGCCGCCGCCGTGCACGGCATCGCCCGCACCGGCGACGTGATCGCGATCTCCGAAACCGCGGTCGCGATCGCCCAAGGTGAATTCGTCGTGGCCGAACACATCCGGCCGTCGCGCCTTGCCTACACGCTCTCGCGCCGTGCCGGCGCGATGGCGACGGTGAGCCAACCCGAGTCGCTGCAGCTCGTCATCGACGCGGTCGGTCCGTGGCGCGTCTTCTCGGCCGCGCTGCTCAACGCGCTCGGCAAAATCGTCGGCAAACGGGGGATCTTCTACGAACGGCTCGGTGAAGCAATCGCGGCGATCGACGGCTACACCGGCACGATGCCGCCCTACGAGCGCGCGATCGTACTGGCGCCGCGCGACCCCGACGGCGTGAGCGAGACGATCGCCGCCGCGACCGGCACCGGCGTCGCCGTTGTCGATGCCAACGATTTGCAGAAGGCCAAGGTGCTGGGCGCCTCGCGCGGCGTCGATCGCACGCTGGTCGAGCGAGCGTTGCTGGATAATCCGCACGGCAACGGCGACGAGCAGACGCCGCTCGTCGTGCTGAAGTGGCGCGCGTCCGGAGCGAATCCGCTGCAATGCTGAGCGTCATCTCGATCCTCGTCATCGGAAGCTGCGCGATCGCGATTCTCGCCGGCACCGTGCTGCTGCCGATTCTGCGCTCACTTCAGCTGCGCGCGTTCGCCTACGAAGACGCGCCGCAATCGCATCAAGTAAAAACCGGTACGCCCACGATGGGCGGAATCGTCTTCATTTTGCCGATGCTACTCTTATGCGGTCTCACCTCGTTTCCGTTCGTCGCACCGATGATCTTCATCGTCGCGGCCTGCGGTGCGATCGGGATGATCGACGATCTGCTCGGCATCACCCGCGGACGCAACCGCGGCCTGCGCGCGAGCACCAAATTGCTGGCGACCGCATTGGTGGCGATCGCGTTTCTGCGGATGATCGACGCGACGACCGCGATCTTTCCGCGCGACGTGATCTTCCATGCCGGCACGTTCGCGCTCACCGTGCCGCATTGGCTCTGGCTCGTGCTCGGTATCCTGGCGGTTACCGGCACGATCCACGCGGTCAATCTGACCGACGGGCTCGACGGCCTGGCGACCGGAACGATGATTCCACCGCTGCTGGTCTTCGTGGCGATCGGGTACTCGCTCAAGCTCGCCATCCCGACCGCCGCCGCGCTGATCGGCATCGGCGCCTCTCTGGGTTTTCTCGTCTACAACGTGCACCCGGCCAAACTGTTCATGGGTGATACCGGCTCGCTCGCGCTCGGCGCGCTGCTTTCGGGCATCGCGATTCTCGAAGGCGAGATGCTGCTGCTGATTCTGATCGGCGGCGTCTTCGTCGCCGAGGCGCTCTCGGTGATCGTGCAGGTCACCTATTTCAAGGCCACGCACGGCAAGCGGATCTTTCGCATGAGCCCGCTGCACCACCACTTCGAACTGGGCGGTTGGCCCGAGACCAAAGTGACCGCGACCTTTTGGACCGCCTCGGCGGCCCTCTCCGCACTCGGATGGATCCTCGTAAAATGATGACTTTTGATGCACGCGAGACGGTTCTCGTCATCGGGTTGGGCAAAAGCGGCCTGGCCTGCGTGCGCGTGTTGCGCTCGCGCGGCGCGACCGTCTACGCGACCGACGAGAAACCGATCGACGAGTTGGAAACGGCGATCACGGCGATCGAAACGCTTGGCGTCACCTTTGTTGCGCCGGATGCGCTCGACTCGATCGTCGGGCGTCTGACCTCGGCCGTGCTCTCGCCGGGCGTACCGCTCACCTCGCCGATCGTGCGCGCGGTGCAAGACCGCAGCGTGCCGGTCTTCGGCGAGATCGAACTCGCGTTCCGCCTGTGCAAGGCGCCGATCGTGGCCGTCACCGGAACCAAAGGCAAGTCGACGACCACCGCGCTGATCGGGCACCTGCTGCGGGCCTGCGGCTACAACGTGCGCGTGGGCGGCAACATCGGCAACCCGCTGATCGACGAAGTTATCGACGCGCGCACCAGCGATTGGGTCGTGGCCGAGGTCAGCTCCTTCCAGCTCGAGACGATTCGCGCGTTCAAACCGCGCGTGGCGGTGCTGCTCAACATCGCGCCCGATCATCTCGACCGCTACCATTCGATGGACGAGTACGCCGAAGCCAAGTTCCGCATCTTCGCCAATCAAGCGTTCGGCGATTTCTTCATCGGCAACCGCGACGACGAGCGCGTCGCCGATCTCGACGTGACCAAGAGCGAGCGCAACATTCGCTCGCGCCAGCTCTGGTTTACGCTCGGCGAGCGTCATCACAACGCCACGATCTATTTGCAGAACGATCGCATCGTGTACGCGCCGATCAGCGGCGACCCGCGGCCGATCACCCTGATGGCCCGCAACGAGATTCCGCTGGCGGGCGCGCACAACGTGCAAAACGTGATGGCCGCGCTGCTTGCGGCGTTCGCGGTCGGCTGCGATCCGAGCGCGGTGCGCGAGGCGGTGATGAGCTTTCATGCGATGCCGCACCGGCTCGAGAACGTCGACGAGATCGACCGCGTGCTCTACGTCGACGATTCGAAGTCGACCAATCCGGGCTCGGTGGTGGCGGCGCTGCGCGCCTACGACCGGCCGATCGTCTTGATCGCCGGCGGGCGCGCCAAAGGCACCGACTTCGTCGAGATGGGCGTGGCGATTCGCCAGCGCGCGAAGGCGTTGGTCGCGATCGGCGAGGCGGCCGATGCGATCGCGCAGCACGTGGGCGAGCTTCCGGTCGTGCGGGCGCCCTCGATGATCGATGCGGTCGGTGCGGCCCGCGAGCTGGCCTCGCCGGGCGACGTGGTGCTGCTCTCGCCGGGCTGCGCTTCCTTTGATATGTTCAGTTCGGCTGAAGATCGCGGCGAGCAGTTCTCGGCCGCGGTGCACGCCTTGAGGCAACCCGCTGGTGCTTAACGCGCAGCCCGCGCAGCGGCAGGCGACCAGGGTGCGTTCGTATATCGCGACGCCGCCCGACGCGCTGCTCTTCTTCGCGGTCGCTTCGCTGGTCGCGATCGGGTTGGTGATGGTCTTTTCCGCCTCGAGCGCGACCGCGTATCTCGAACATCACGACGTCGCCTACTACGCGAAACGCCAGATCGCGTGGCTGGCGGTGGGTCTGGTCATCGCGTACGGCGTCTACCGGCTCGATTATCACCTGCTCAAACGCTGGGCGCCGTATCTGCTGGTCGCGTCGATTCTCGGACTCGCGCTGGCACTGGTGCCGCACGTCGGGATCGCGGTCAACGGCGCGCGGCGTTGGATCGGCGCGTCCTCGCTGACGTTTCAACCCTCGGAATTTGCCAAGCTGGGCTTGGTGATCTATCTCGCCGCGATGCTCGCCGCGCGCAGCGACCGCATCCTCTCGCTCGTGCGCGGCCTTTTTCCGCTCTGCATTCCGGTCGCGATCGTCGCCGTGCTCGTGCTCAAAGAACCCGACATGGGGACGGCGAGCCTGCTGGTGATGATCGCGTTCGCGATGTTCTTTGCCGCCGGCGCGCGCTTCTCGCACTTGATCGCGATTGCGCTGGCCACCATGCCGGCCGTCGTGGTGGAGGTGCTCGCAAGTCCCTACAAGCGCGATCGCATCTTCGCCTTCCTCAATCCGTGGAAGGACCCCGAGAATTACGGCTTCCACATCGTGCAGTCGCTGCTCGCGCTCGGAAGCGGGGGCATCTTCGGCGTCGGTCTGGGGAACTCGCGCGCGAAATTCTTCTATCTCCCCGAGCAGTACACCGACTTCATCTTCTCGATCCTGGGCGAAGAGCTGGGCTTGATCGGCGCGCTGGCGGTGGTCGTGCTCTTCATCGTGTTCGGCTACCGCGCGGTGCGCATCGCGATCGCGGCGCCCGACCGCTTCGGCTTCTTTCTCGCGATCGGGTGCATGGCGATCGTAGTGATCCAGGCCTTCGTCAACATCGGCGTCGTGACGTCGTCGTGGCCGGTGACCGGCGTACCGCTGCCGTTTATCTCGTTCGGCGGCAGCTCGCTGATCGTGAACCTGATCGCGGTTGCGTTGATCGCCAACGTCGGCCGCGGAGCACGCATCGCGCAACCGTGATCGCGGATCCGGTCGAGCGGCGTCTCGTGCAGCAGATCGAGGCGTTCGGGATCATGGGCTCGCAGCTCTATCAGCGCGCGTTGGAACGCGCGCTTGCCGATTATCGTGCCCACGGCGCGATGTATCGCTTCTTCGAGGAGGATCCCGCACGCAAGCAGATGTCGACGCCCGGCGTGCGTCTGATGGCGGCCTTTCATTTTCTTGCGCTGAGCGGCGAGGCGCCCGACGTCGCGGCGCTCTTGCCCTCGTGCGGCGGCGCCGAGCGGCAGTGGGACAAACTGTGGGAGGCAATGCGTGCGCGGCTCGAATCCAACGACGAGCGCATCGGCAAGCTCTTTGCGCGGACGCCGCAGACCAACGAGGTGATGCGCGCGCGGGTTCTAGCCGCCGGACTCTCGACGTTCGCGCGAGCCTCGGGGTTCCCGTTGCGCCTGTTCGAAATCGGCGCAAGCGCGGGTCTGAACACGCGGATCGAAATCGACGGGTACGACATCGCCGAACGGGCGGCGTGCGACCTGCACCCCCTCGATATCAATAAGGAAGAAGATCGCAGACGCCTGCTCTCTTACGTCTGGGCGGACGACGGGGAACGCGTCGCCCTCCTTCACCAGGCAATCGAGCGGGCGCGTACGCGGCCGCTCGCGGTCGAGCAGGCGGATATGTTCGAGTGGCTGCCGCGCCGCGTCGAGCCGAAGCCCGGTTACGCAACGGTGGTGATGCAGTCCGTCGTGAGCGATCATCTCACCAAAGACGAGCGCGCGCGGCTTGCCGGCATCATCGAAGCCATCGGCGCTGCGGCAACGGCGAACGGCCCGTTCGCGTGGCTTCGCATGGAATTCGAGCGCGGAAGCCGCCGCTACCAGACGCGCCTGCGAACCTGGCCCGGCGGATACGATGAGCTGATCGCCACGAGCACCGGACACGCGCGAGAGATCGAATGGATCGGCTGAACGTCGTCTTCACCGGCGGCGGAACCGGTGGTCATCTCTATCCGGCCATCGCGATCGCGCAAGCGCTCGGGGATCGGGCGAACGTCACGTTCATCGGTACGGCCGATCGACTGGAAGCAA
This sequence comes from Candidatus Baltobacteraceae bacterium, assembly GCA_035502855.1. NCBI lineage: Bacteria > Bacillati > Vulcanimicrobiota > Vulcanimicrobiia > Vulcanimicrobiales > Vulcanimicrobiaceae > Vulcanimicrobiaceae bacterium. The sequence goes on along the minus strand of DATJTX010000022.1, from coordinate 49,651 downwards.
CGCTCGTTCCCAGAGCCGGCTATCCGCTGGTCACGATACGAAGTGCGCCGGCCAAACGCGCGTACGTCAATCTCGTCGGCGTCGTTCAGGCGATGAGCGCGCTGCGCCGGCTCCGGCCGGACATCGTGATCGCGACCGGGGGTTACGTCGCGTTCCCGGTTGCACTCGCGGCACGGATGTTGCGAAAGACGATCGTCTTGCTCGAGCCGAATGCGCACCCGGGGCTCACGAATCGGCTGCTCGCGCCGCTGGTCGACGAGGTGTGGGGCGCGTTCGCGGACGGCGACGCGCACTTTACCGGCAAGTACGTGCACACCGGCATTCCGGTGCGTGCGGCGCTGCGCGCGTTGCCGAGTCGCGATGCCGCGGTCGAGCGGCTCGGGCTTTCGACCAAACGGCAGACGTTGCTGGCGGTGGGCGGCAGTCAAGGCGCGCGCACGATCAACGACGCGCTGACCTCACTGCTCACGAGCGACGGGCTGCCGCAGGGATGGCAACTCGTTCACGTGACCGGCGAAAAAGAGTACGACCGGGTGCGCAGCGCGCTCGGGCGCAGCGACGGTGTTCTTCGTGCATATCTCGATGACATGACCGATGCGTACGCGGCGGCGGACCTCGTGCTGGCGCGCGCGGGCGCTTCGACCCTGGGCGAGCTGGCGGCAACCGGCCGCCCGGCGATCCTCGTGCCCTATCCGCACGCGGCGCAGGACCATCAGCGCGCCAACGCCGCCATGCTTGCGCGATCCGGCGCGGCGGTGGTGGTGGACGACCGGGAGCTGCTCGCCGGGAAGCTGCGCGGTATCCTCGCCGAGGTCACGCGGCCCGCTCGCCTAGCCGAATTGCGCGCCGCCGCCTCGCGCACGGTCGAACCCGATCCGCTTACGACAATTCTCGCCCGGGTCGAATTGCTTACTGTGCGGAAGAATCGAGCGTGAGCAACGCGAGCGAAGCCGGCGCAAAAACCTGGCATTTCGTTGGGATCGGCGGGATCGGCATGAGTGCGATCGCGCGGATTCTGCTCGCACGCGGTCAGCGCGTCTCCGGTTCCGATCTGAAAGAGACCGCGCTCATCGCCGAGTTGCGCGAGGAAGGCGCCGACGTTCGTATCGGCCACGACGCGGCCAACGTCGATGCTGCGCACACGGTCGTCGTCAGCTCCGCGATCGATCGCCGCAATCCCGAATACCTGGCGGCGCAGCGCCGCGGTATTCCGCTTTTGCATCGCGGCGAGATGTTGGCTGAACTGCTGCGCAATCGCAGCGGCGTCGGGGTCTGCGGGACGCACGGCAAAACCACGACGACGGCGATGATTGCCGCGGTGCTGCGTGCAGCCGGGGTCGACGCGAGCCTGGCGCTGGGCGGCATCGACGGCGCGCTCGGCACCAACGCGTACGACGGGCGCAGCGCATGGTTCGTGACCGAGGCCGATGAGTCCGACGGCTCCTTCGCGCTGCTCGATCCGAAGATCGCGATCGTCACCAACATCGAGAACGATCATCTGCAGAGCGACGACGAGCTGCCGCAGCTCGTGCGCGCCTTCGAAGAATTTCTGCGCAAGCTTCCGAAAGACGGCTGCGCGATCGTCGGCGTCGATAACCCGCTTGCCGCCTCGCTGCTCGAACGCGAACGGCGCGCGCGCACGGTGACCTTCGGTTTCGGGCCGCGCGCCGACGTCCGCGCGAGCAACGTGCACGCGCAGGGCTTGGGTACCTCGTTCGATGCGATCGCCGGCGAGGTGTGCCTGGGTACGATCGAACTCAACGTGCCGGGCACGATCAACGTTCAGAACGCACTGGCCGCGATCGCCGCGGCGCGCGAGCTCGAGGTGCCGTTCGTGCGCATTGCCGAAGGCTTGAACGCGTTTCGGGGCGTGCGCCGCCGTTTCGATATTCTGGTGCGCAGCGATCGCATGGTGCTGGTCGACGACTACGCCCATCATCCGACCGCGGTGCGCGCGACGATCGCCGCCGCGCGCCAATACCATCGCGGGCCGGTGATCGTCGCGTTTCAGCCGCACCGGTATTCGCGCACGGCGTATCTCGCGCGCGATTTTGCCGATGCGCTCAAAGGCGCGGATCGCGTCTATCTCGCGCCGGTCTACGCTGCATCGGAACCGCCGATTCCCGGCATCTCGGAACGTTCGATCGGTGAGCCTCTTGCTGCCGCCGGCTCGCCGGTGACGTACGTGTCGCGGGTCGACGAGCTGGAAGAGGTGTTGCTGCGCGATGTGCCGCGCGGCGCGCTGGTGTTGATGCTCGGCGCGGGCAACATCACCGACGTGGCCGCGCGTTTGGCGCGGCGCGCCAACGCCGCCGACGTCAAGGTATGAGTCTCACCAACGCGCTCGCGACGGAGTCGCTGCTCTCGACGGCGGATCGGGCGGCGCTGCTGGAAACGTTCGGCGCGCGCGTGAAATTCGATGAACCGCTCGCGCCGTACACGTCGTGGAGGATCGGCGGGCCGGCGGACGCCTTTGCCGTCGCGGAAAGCGAAGCGGAAATCGCGGCGGTGATGGCACGGTGTTTCAAACGCAAACTCCCCTGGTTCGTGCTCGGCGGCGGCAGCAACGTGCTGATCGGCGACGGCGGTCTGCGCGGAATCGTGCTGCGGCTGGGCGGTGCGTTCAAGGCGATCGAGGCGCACACCGATGCGGCGCGCGTGCTGGTCGATGCCGGCGCTTCGGCCGAGATGGCGGCGGTCACCTCCCGCGCGGCCTCGCTCGGCGCGGTCGGCATCGGGTCGCTCGCGGGTATTCCCGGCACGGTCGGCGGCTCGCTGCGCATGAACGCGGGAACCGATCGTGAGATCGGCGAGTTCGTGCGCGAGCTGTGGGTGCAAAGTCCGGCCAAGCCGCAACCGCACGCCGTGACCGTGCAGTATTTCTACCGGCATACCTCGCTGGCGCGCGATGCGATCGTGGCGCGCGTGAATCTCGCGTTCGATCGCGGCGATCCCAAGCGCGTGCGCGAGGAGATGCGCTCGCGCTTGGTGCGCCGTAAGAGCACGCAGCCGATCGCGCTCCCCAACGCGGGCTCCTGCTTCCGCAATCCGCCCGGCGACAAGGCGGCGCGGTTGATCGAAGCAGCCGGGGCTAAGGGATGGCGGGTCGGCGGCGCGGAAGTCTCGGAGCTCCACGCCAACTTCATCAACAACGTCGGGGGAGCCAGTGCCAAGGATGTCGCAACGCTTCTTGCGCGCGTGCGCCGAGCCGTTTTCGATCGATTTAGGGTCGAATTGCAACTGGAAGTTCATTTGGTCGGTGTCTTCATCGATGAGACATGAAAGCTAAGATCGCCGTTGTCATGGGCGGCTCGAGCGCCGAGCGCGAGATTTCGATCTCGACCGGATCGGGCGTGATGCGCGCGCTGCAGTCGCTCGGCTACGACGCGCAATCGCTCGACTACGATCTGCGCTTCGTCGATGCGATCCGCGAGATCGCACCCGACGCGGTCTTCAACGCGCTGCACGGACCGGGCGGCGAGGACGGGCAAGTGCAGGCGCTGCTCGATTTCCTCGCGATTCCCTACACCGGCAGCGGCGTCGAGGCAGCAGCGATCGCGATGGATAAACATCTCACCAAGAAGTTGCTCGCCGCCGAAGGTTTGCCGACCGCCGCGTGGGATCTCTTCGATCTCTCGGGCGGCACGTTGCCGCTGCTCCCGGGCTCGCTGGATTTGCCGCTGGTGATCAAGCCGCGCTTCGAAGGCAGTGCGATCGGCGTGACGATCGTGCGCACGCACGAGCAGTGGACGAACGCCATGCTCGCCGCCGCCAAGAATTACGCGCAGATCATGGCCGAGGAGTATTTGGACGGACGCGAATTCACCGTCGCGATCTTGGGCGAAGAGGCGCTGCCGGTGATCGAGATCATTCCGAATCAAGACGAGTTCTACACGTTCGAAGCCAAATACGGTCCGGGGGGCAGCACGCACGTCGTGCCGGCGCGGATCGACGAAGATCTGGCGGCACGGTTGCAGATGATCGCGCTCTCGGTGCACCGGCTGCTCGGGCTGCGCGACTACTCGCGCACCGATTTCATCGTGACCAAAGAGGGGCGGCCGCAGATCCTGGAGATCAACACGCTGCCCGGTCTCACTCCGACGAGCCTCGTGCCCGACGCGTGCGGCTCGGTTGGTATTTCGTACGAAGCGCTGGTCGATCGGCTCGTCGGCTACGCGCTCGCGCGCCGCGACGTAAGGGATGTCGCCTAGGCGACTTTTGTCGGCAGGCGGGGGTGGCCGCCTCCTCAAAATTCACTAGGCTCTCGGCTACCTCGGGGGCGTTTCCTGGAGGGTTTTATGTCTACTGGTTTGGTTGTCGATCGCGGTCTCGAGGGCGTCGTGGTCGGATCCACCGTTCTTAGTAATGTCGAAGGCCAGATCGGCCGTCTGACATATCGCGGCTACGACATCGACGACCTCGCGCCAAACGTGACGTTTGAAGAAGTCGCGCATCTTCTGCTATTGGGCCATCTCCCGAACGCCAAAGAATTGGAAGAATTCAAGCGCGAACTCGCGTCTCGGCGCGCGCTTCCGGGACCGTTGCTGACCGCAATGCAGACGGTGCCGAAGACGGCATGGCCGATGGACGTGCTGCGCACGGTCGTCAGCGGACTCGCGCTCTTCGTGCCGGTCAACAATCACGGCGAACATGTCTCCGACGTGCACAGCGCGATCGAACTCATTGCCAAGATGCCGACGATCGTCGCGGCATGGGATCGCATCCGTCGCGGGCTCGACCCGATCGAGCCGCGCACCGATCTCTCGGATGCGGGAAACTTCCTGTACATGCGCACGGGCAAAGTGCCGGCGGCGGTAGAGGAGGACGCGATCGACACCTATCTCGTGCTGCTCGCCGATCACTCGTACAACGCCTCGACGTTTTCGGCGCGGGTGACGGCCTCGACGCGGGCCGACATCTATGCCAGCGTCACCTCGGCGCTCGCCACGCTTACCGGCGATCTCCACGGCGGCGCCGCGAGCGCGACGTACACGAACCTCGTCGCCATCGGCTCGCCCGAGAAGGCCGAGAAGTTCGTCCACGACGAGATCGCCAAACACAATCGCATCATGGGCATGGGCCATCGCGAGTACCGGGTGCGCGACCCGCGCGCCAAGCATCTCGAGGCGATCGCCAAAGATCTTTCCGCGCACAGCGGATCGAAGTGGTATCCGATCGCGCGTGAACTCGAAACGCAGAGTCAGCGCATTCTCGCCGAAGAGCATCCGGATCGCAAGATTTACGCCAACGTCGATTTCTACACCGCGCCGGTTCTGGCTGATTTGGGCATCCCGGGCGATGAGTTCACGTGTCTATTCGCGTGCGGACGAGTCGCCGGCTGGACCGCGCACATCCTCGAGCAACTGCACGACAATCGTCTGATTCGCCCGCAAGCCACGTACAGCGGGCCGCCTCCGGGACCGTTCGTCCCGATCGCATCGCGCCAATGATCGTCATCCCGGCACTGGATCTGCTGGGTGGGAAATGCGTGCGCATGGAGGCGGGCGATATCGCTACCTCGACCGTGTATGCCGAGGATCCGGTCGCGCAGGCGAAGACGTTCGTGTCGCAAGGCGCGCAGCGTCTGCACGTGATCGACTTGGACGCGGCGTTCGGGCATGGCGACAACATGGGCGTGGTGAGCGCGATCTGCAAAGCCGTCGAGGTGCCGGTGGAGGTGGGCGGCGGCATTCGCACCGTCGACAAGGCACAGCAACGGATCGACGCGGGCGCGTCCGAAATCGTGATCGGCACGATGCTGGTAGACGACGAGCGCAGCGCGCGCGCGATCATCGGGCGCTTCGGCGAGCGCGTGATCGCCGGGATCGACGTACGGGGCAAACACGTCGCGACGCACGGCTGGCAAGAGAGCCGGCCGGTCGACCGCGATTCGCTGGTGAAACGCGTCGCGATGTGGGGGATCAAGCGGATCATCTTCACGGAAATTCGCCGCGACGGATTGGGCGAAGGCTACGACATCGAGGCACTGCGCGAAGTCGCGGCCGTCGCCGACCTGAAGATCACCGCCAACGGCGGGGCACGCACGATCGACGACCTGCGCGCGCTCAAAACGCAGGCGCCGCCGGCGGTCGACTCGTGCATCGTCGCGAGCGCGATTTACAAGGGAACGATCAAACTCCCCGACGCTATCGCCGCCGTCAAATAAATTCGCGCGTGAGTGTCGGCGGCAGCCGCGTGACGATCTCGTAATTGATCGTATCCGACCAGATTGCCCAGTCATCGACCGTGATCTCTTCGTCCCCGTCGCGCCCGATCAGCGTTACCGTTGAAGCGGCTTGCGCACCGGGTGCGTGACTGAGATCGATGCTGAGCATGTTCATGCCGATGCGCCCGACGATCGGGCATCGCGCGCCTTCGACCAGTACCGCGCCTTTATTCGAAAGCGCGCGCGGGATGCCGTCGGCGTAGCCGAGCGGTACGACGCCGATACGCATCTGGCGCGGCGCGTGAAAGGTCGTGCCGTAGCCCACCGGCTCGCCGGCCTCGATCGTGCGCACCACCACCAGTTCCGACTGATACGAAAGCGCGGGAAACAGCGGTACATTTGCGCCGTCCATCGCCGCGCGCGTTTGCGCCGAGGGCCACAGGCCGTAGAGGGCGATGCCGAAGCGCGAGAGATCGAGTCGCGTCTGCGGCCAAAGCATTGCGGCGGCCGAAGCGGCGATGTGGCGAATCGGTTTGGCGCCGAATGACGCGAGCGTCGGTTCAGCGTGCGCGTAGGCCGCATTGAACCGTTCGAGCTGGTGCATCGTGAACGGGGAGTCGAGTTCTTCGGCGGCGGCAAGATGCGAAAAGATGCCGGCGACCTCGAGGCTGGCGATGTGACCGTACGCTTCCACCGCGTCGGGCAGATCCTCCGCCTGCAAGCCGAGCCGGTTGAGCCCGGTGTTGATCTTCACGTGCACCTTCGCGCGGGTCTGCGCTGCAGCCGCGGCTGCGGCGACGTCGCGTACGAAGGCTCCGGTATCCCAGAGCGCGATCTCCGCATCTGCACGCATCGCCTCGCCGAGCCGTTCGGGCGGTACCGGCCCGAGAATCAAAATGGGCGCGGTGATGCCGCCGTCGCGCAGTTCGAGTGCTTCATCGACGGCGTAGACGCACACCTTGACCGCAAGCCGTTCGATCGCGAGCGCCGTCTCGACCATGCCGTGCCCGTAGGCGTTGCCCTTGACCACGAACGCCGCGTGATGCGGGCCCACCAGCTCGCGCAGCGCTTGCGCGTTCGCCTGCAGCGCCGCCGTGTCGATGCGGACCGCGCCGATCATTCGCCGTTCATGCGCGCCACCACATACGCGACCGGTACCCCGAAGAAGAGCACGTGCGCGATGACGTCGTTGAAAAAGGCGTTGGGCGTCGGCGGGAAGACGAAGGCGTGCGCACCGAGCAAAAGGATTTGCATGAACACGTACACCACGATGCCGTACGTCGATCCCGCCAAGAGCCAGCGCTTATTCGCGATCGGCTGTGACTGCGCGAAGTACGCGTAGCCGCCGGCCCAACCGATGCTGACGATGAAGTTCACCAGCAAGCCGAGCCACGCGTAGGCGATGGCGGTGAACGCCGTCGGACCGATCGCGGCCGCGGCGATCGCTTGCCAGTCGGCGAGCACGCTGCCGTGCGCCGGCAGAACGGTCGTGAGATAGAGATAGAGTTGAAAGACGGCACCGCCGGCGACTCCGGCCGCGACGCCTTGCGCGAGAACGCGGCCCCAATTCAGGGATTGTGCCGTTTGCATGGCTCCGAGGTTGTTCTCATCTCCCGCCAAGCTCCTTGTCAGCAGAAGTGGGTACGATTGGCAGCACCATGATGAAAGAGCGTCCCGCCTCCGCGCCCGCGGAGGTCGTCATTTGGGTCTCCACCTCGTTGCTGGGCGTGCTCGCCGGCGTTGCGGCGGCGTACGGTCTGTGGTCGCAACTCCATGCGACCGCCAAACCCGGCCTGCTGGGCGGCGGGGTCGCGGCCCTCGCGGCCGGGCTGTTCCTGATCGCGGTGGCGATGCCGCGGCGGACGGCACGGCTCTTTCTCATCGTTGCGGCGTGCGCGCTCGCGCTTGCCTTCTTTACCGGTTCAAGCGCCTTCGCCGCCCTGAGTCAGTGAGCTAACCATCGCGAAGAGATGCGCGCGATGTCTACATCCATCCGAAATCCTGATGATACACATTGACGATGTTTACGGCCCGGGCCTCCTCGTCAACAAAATACCAGAACCTGCATATCTTTCCGAGTTTCCCCGACTTCGGCGGCTCGAAAACCTCAAGGATGTTGTCACCAGCAAACGGGGTTCGTTGCGGCATTTGGGTTTCGATGGACACTCGATCCCCAGCGTGGATGCGTGGAGAGAATATGAATAACCCGCCGTTCTACGGCGGGGACCATGCATTTGTTGTAATCGTCCTCGACGTCCTCGGCTACTCTGATTTCGTACAGGAGCCCTACTGAACACCCTACGGCTTATAAGCGGTTTTGAATCTTCCGGCGCTTATCTGCTCGTGGCCCTTTTTCGCTCGCGCAACCTGCTCCTCATCGGAAAGGGCCTCTCGCCACACCTCTGCTCCCACGCGCTCTTTGATCTTCTCGTAAATCTCCTGGACAGCCGTGAGATATCTAATGGCCTCGTCGCGATGCGCGACCATATTGTAGAACGTCGTCACTTCCCAAACGGCGCGATCAAGCCGTTCGCGCATTGACGCACGCGGAACCATTCCGAGCACCAGCGCGTGGAAAAACTGCCTGTCCTGCGGATCGAGACTATCCCAATCCTCGCAAATGTAGGTGTCGATCTCGTCCAACTCGCGCAGTATTTTTTCAAGCCAGCGCGAAGGCGGCACCGCACGACGGTTAATCAGGGACTGCCGGACGTGCGGATGCAGGCGCACCCAAGGCACCCCAGCATAGGCCGTACTCATGTCTCTGTTCCCTGCATTTGTCGTTCGCTTTTTGTCGAGTTCGTTCGCCTGCTTCATATTAACGGCACGGGACACAATCTGTGTCAAGTTGGGGCAGGCCGGCTAGAGTAGCGCTCTCGGTCGAAGAGTGCAAGGCCCGGCATAGGGGCACCCTCCCAAGCGCTACAGTACCCCGTTTCCCTGGGGACCGCGCCATGAGGGGATAGTCCCCACCCAAAACAGCTTGCAGTCTCCGATTGACTCTGCTAAAATGCCAGGGCTGGCACTCCTTTGCTGCGAGTGCCAACGACAAGCTAGCAAATTTTCTGGAGGTTTACGTGAATCTCAAGCCTTTGGCCGATCGCGTGGTGATCGAGCACGTCGAACAGGACGAGAAGAGCTCGGGTGGCATCTTTCTGCCGGACACCGCTAAAGAAAAGCCGCAAGAAGGCGTGGTCCGTGCCGTCGGCACCGGCCGCCTCACTGACGACGGCAAGACGCTCCCGATGAGCGTCAAGGTCGGCGACCGGGTGATCTACTCGAAATATTCGGGTTCCGAAGTGAAGATCGACGGTAAAGAATTCCTCATCGTATCCGAAAAAGACGTTCTCGCCGTCGTCGATAAAGTTCCGGCCGGCGTTTAAGGAGCATTTGAACTAAATCATGGCTGCAAAGCAAATCGTATTTGACGAAAATGCGCGTCGCGCATTAGAGCGCGGCGCCAATCTGCTTGCCGATGCGGTGAAAGTGACCCTTGGACCCAAGGGCCGCAACGTCGTACTCGACAAGAAGTTCGGCTCGCCGACGATTACCAACGACGGCGTGACCATTGCCAAGGAGATCGAACTCTCCGATACGTTCGAGAACATGGGCGCACAGCTCGTGAAGGAAGTCGCCTCGAAGACTAACGACATCGCCGGCGACGGCACGACCACCGCGACGGTGCTCGCGCAAGCGATCATCCGTGAAGGTCTGCGCAACGTGACCGCAGGATCGAATCCGCTGCTGATCAAGCGCGGCATCGAGAAGGCCGTGGACGTTGCGGTTGAAGAGATGGGCTCCGGCTCGAACCTTCAAAAGGTCGACACCAAAGAGAAGATCGCGCAGGTCGCGTCGATCTCGGCCAACGACAAAGAGATCGGCGATTTCATCGCCGAGGCGATGGAGAAGGTCGGTAAAGACGGCGTGATCACGGTCGAAGAGTCGAAGACGCTCAAGACCGAAGTCGAGACCAAAGACGGCATGCAGTTCGACAAGGGCTACATCTCGCCGTACATGGTGACCGACAGCGAGCGCATGGAAGCGGTGCTCGACAATCCGTACATTCTCGTGACCGAGCGCAAGATCTCGGCGATTGCCGACATTCTGCCGCTGCTCGAGAAGGTCGTACAGGTGCAGCGTCCGCTGCTGATCATCGCCGAAGACGTCGAAGGCGAAGCCCTCGCGACGCTGGTGGTGAACAAGCTGCGCGGTACGTTCACGTCGGTTGCAGTGAAGGCGCCGGGCTTCGGCGACCGCCGCAAGGAGATGCTCAAAGACATCGCCACGCTGACCGGCGCGACGGTGATTTCGGAAGAGCTGGGTCTCAAGCTCGACAAAGCGACGCAGGAGCAACTCGGTCAGGCCAAGCGCGTGACCGTGACCAAGGAAGAGACGACCATCGTCGACGGCGCCGGCAAGCAGGCCGACATCAAAGGCCGTATCGAGATGATCAAAAAGCAGATCGAGGACACCGATTCGGACTTCGATCGCGAGAAGCTGCAAGAGCGTCTTGCCAAGCTCTCGGGCGGCGTTGCGGTCATCCAAGTCGGTGCCGCCACCGAGACCGAACTCAAAGAGAAGAAGCATCGCATCGAAGACGCGCTCTCGGCGACGCGTGCCGCCGTTCAGGAAGGCATGATCCCCGGAGGCGGTTCCTCGCTCGTGCATGCGGTCAAGGCGATCGATAAGTATATCGAAAAGGCGCCGAAGAGCAACGGTCACGCGAACACGTGGGCCGATGAGAAGATCGGCATCGAGATCGTGAAGAAGGCGCTCGAAGAGCCGCTTCGTCAGATCGCGTACAACGCGGGCTACGAAGGCTCGGTCGAGGTCAACAACGTCAAGCAGAAGAGCTCGCCGTTCGGGTTCGACGCGATGACGGGACAGATCGTCGACATGTTCAAAGCCGGCATCGTGGAGCCGTTCAAGGTGACGCGCTCGGCACTGCAAAACGCGGCGTCGATCGGCGCGCTGATCCTCACGACGGAGACGCTGATCGCCGACAAGCCCGAGCCGAAGAAAGAAGCGCCGGCAATGCCCGGCGGCGGCATGGGCGGCTACGACATGATGTGACTTTAGCTCGCAAAGATAAATCTTTGCGACCTAAAGTCGCGTGGGCTGCCGCGCGGCGGCCTCACGCAACGCCTAGAAAAGCACAGGGCCTCGCGAAATGCGGGGCCCTTTTTTATGCGTGCGTGTCGATGCGCGTGCCCGTCGGGGTGTGGACCTTGTCGAATTCCACGCCTTGCGCGGTTACGCCGGCCACCGCGTTGACGTCACTCAGGACGTTTATTGGATACCTCGGGAAGTCCGCCATGCCGTCGTATTGCGTATGGACGTTGATGGGTTGAACGTTCATCATTCACCTCACGATGTGTCCGTCCGTGGAACGACTGTGCGGCTATTCTAGCACGCCTGGGCACCCCGATGCGCTACGGGCGCTTTTTTGAGCGCACCTCAGGGTGACAGCGTTAGCGCGTTAGGACGAGTGCGTTGTTGATTTGGCGGCCGGGGGAGACGACGTAGCGGCCGTTGGCCCACAGGCCGCTCGAAGCGCCGCCGTCGAGTCCCATCGCGTCGTAGGCGCCCAAGCGCTTCATGATCTGCGCGCATTGCAGCGGCGTGCCGTCGGCGACCGCGAAGATCAACTCCGACTGATCCTCGCTCACCCCGACCATGCTGCGCGTGTCGGCGCGAAATACCTTCGGATCGCGGAACCCTTGCGCCGCCGGGTCATCGAGAATTGCACCGTCGACGAGGAGCTCCGGGCCTCCCCCGATCGCTTGCCATGCGTTTGCGAACGACCCGAGCGGCGCACCGTTTTCCTCGGTGACCACGTACGACGCGCGCCGCCCGACCCAGAACCGCTGCGCCACCCGCAGCTCGCCGCGGAAATAGATCACGTAACCATCGCGCGGGATCCGCGTAGGTCCGTCGTTGATCTCGGTCACGTAGCCGTTCTCCACCTGAACTTGCGGACCGCCGGCCAAATCCGTCGAAGCGCCCCAGGCCGGTGTGAAGATCGTGATCGTGTCGTGATCGGCGGTTGGCAGCCGGTTGATCCAATAGGCATACCAGTAATCCGGATACGCGTGGCCGCCCTCGAGGAAGCCTTCGATCCGTAACGGGATATGCTCGATCGACGCATGATTGTCGCGATCGAAGAAGAGCACGCTGCCGACGTCGCCTTTGAAGACCATCGACCCGTTGATCACCGTCGTTTGGTCCAAGTTTTTGCGCCAGAGCGGCTTGTAGGCTTCAAAAAAGCCGCCATTGATGGCGGCAATCGCATGGGCGCGTTTCGCGATCTGCGAGAGCCAGCCGGTATCGCCGACGAATCGCCCCCCGAGCGCGGCACGTACCCGCACGCGATCCAGCCGCGCGATCACGTACCGAACCAGACGGCCGTCGATCATGGCGGTGCCGATGTTGAGCGCCGGTGCGCGCCGCGCTTCGATCGCGGTCGGCGATGCCATAAGCAAAAAGCCGGCCGCCACAAATGCAAACGCGCGGAAGAGTGGCAATACCCTCACGTTTTGGTGATCGACACTTTCAGTTTGTACTTGAGACTTTTATCGAAGTCTAATCCGATTCGACACCGGCGAGTAGGCGGCGATGAGGTTGTCGGTCGCTAGCCGGCGAAGTATCGGTGCCATGGTCCGCGCATCTCTGCTCACGCTTTTGGCTGCGCTCTCTCTTTTTGCGGCCTCGAAGCCCGCATACGCGCCTTCCGCAACACCCGCTCCTTCCGTACTCGTTGCGGCCGCCGGTGAGAATGCGTCGCTGCAGCACTACACGTTCGACGTCGATGCGCACATCGCGCTCCTGACCTTTCCGTGGATTCGCTTCACTCTTCACGGCGTCGGCACGTACACGCGCGGCGGCGATTACAGCGTGCACTTCGACAATGTTCCGTGGTTCGGACGCGGCTTCGAAACGATGCCGATGAATTCGCTCGACGTCTCGACCTGGCCGTCGGTCTACACGATCGCGGTGGCCGGCACGCAGGGTAGCGTCACGACGCTCTCGATGCACGATGCGAAGGACAGCGAACTCACCGAGGCGCGCGCGAAGGTCGATGCCGTCGAAGGGCCGCTGCAAATTCTGTGGACCTACAACTACGGCGGCCATGTGAAGCTCACGATCACGCCGCAGCAGATCGGCGGCCACTATCTTCCGGCAGCGGAGGAAGCGGAAATCGTGATGCCGCGCTATCGCGCGATGGCCTGGGCGACTTTTTCCAACTACCGCTTCGACCGGCCGGCGGCGCTGCCGGAAAGCGGCACGGGCAAGCGCTGATTTTTTGCCGGTTCTAGCGGCAAAAAGCGGTCTTGGAGGTGAGTCTGCCTAAGCACCGTTGTAAGACCATGCCACAACGGGCCATCAACGACTTCACCATCCGGGTTGCCACGGTCAACGGTTCGGGCAGTCAGTCCTCAAATCTCGTCCTGACCAACGCCATCTTCCGCCTCGGAATCCCGGTCGCGCCCAAGAACGTGTTCCCTTCGAACATCGAAGGGTTGCCCACGTGGTTCGACGTGCGGGTCAGCTCCAAGGGTTATCAGTGTCGTACGCGCGACGTCGACGTGCTGGTCGCGTTGAACCCGGCGACGTGGCGTTCCGATATCGCCGGCGTCAAAGCCGGCGGCGCCGTAATCCACGAGGCGACGTACGCAATCGCGGGTGAGAGCCTACGCGATGATTTGGTCTACTACGCAGTCCCGTTCAACGAGCTCGCCAAGGCCAACTTCAGCGACGGCGCGCTGCGCAAGTATTTGCTCAACATGATCTACGTCGGCGTGCTGGGCCACTTGCTCGGCATCGACGAAGCAGATATCGACGCGGCGATCGGCGGACAGTTCAAGCGCAAGGCCAAAGCGGCAGCGACCAACGTCGAAGCGGCGCACATCGGGTTCACCTATGCGCGCGAGCATCTGACGAAGAGCGATCGCTTCGTGCTCGAGCGCATGACCGGCAAGACCGAGGGGCGCTCGTTCTTCGACGGCAACCGCGCGGCCGCGCTCGGCTGCATCATGGGCGGCTGCACCGTCGCGGCGTGGTACCCGATCACGCCGTCATCGTCGCTCTGCGAGAGCTTCATCGCGCTGGCCGACAAATATCGCATCGATCCGGAAACCGGTGAGCGGCGCGTCGCGATCGTGCAGGCCGAAGATGAACTCGCTGCCATCGGGATGGTGCTCGGCGCGGGCTGGGCGGGTGCGCGCGCGATGACGTCGACCTCCGGGCCGGGCATTTCGCTGATGGCCGAATGGGCCGGGTACGGGTACTTTGCCGAGGTGCCGGCGGTGATTTTCGACGTGCAGCGCGCGGGGCCGTCGACCGGCCTGCCGACGCGCACGATGCAAGGCGACGTCTCCTTTGCCTACACCCTCTCGCACGGCGACACCAAACACATCGTCCTGCTGCCGGCGACCGTGCAAGAAGCCTACGAGATGGCGATGGAGGCCTTCGATCTCGCCGATCGTTTTCAAACGCCGATCTTCGTGCTCTCCGATCTCGATCTCGGGATGAATTCCTGGCTAACTTCCGCGCTGCCGTATCCCACCAAGCCCTTCGATCGCGGCAAAGTGCTGACCGAAAAAGATCTCAACAAACTCGAGTCGTTCGGACGTTACCGCGACGTCGACCATGACGGGATTCCCTATCGCACGCTTCCGGGCACGTCGCACGGCGCGGCCGGCTACTTCACGCGCGGCACGGGGCACGACGAGGAAGCGCGCTATTCCGAAATGCCCGACGTGTGGCAGCGCAATCTCGATCGGCTGGTGCGTAAGCACGAGACCGCACGCACGATCGTGCCGCAGCCGATCGTCGACGAGCATGGAAGTTCGATCGGCATTCTCGCTTACGGGACGACGCATCACGCCGTGATCGAGGCGCGCGACTTGCTGCACGAGAGCGGCCTCGACGTCGATTATCTCCGCGTGCGTGCGCTGCCGTTCGCGCCCGACGTCGCGGCGTTCATCGCGCGCCACGAGCGCGTGTACGTCGTCGAGCAAAATCGCGACGGCCAATTGTATCGTCTGCTGCGGGCGGAATTGCCCGATCATCTCGTCTCGCGGATCGAGTCAGTCCGCCATTACAACGGCGTGCCGATCGATGCGCACGCGATCGTCGACCCGCTTTTGGAGGCCGAGCGCGAGCCGGCCGTGGTAGCAGAATGAGCGTCAACATCATCGGCCTCTCCCGCGACGTGTACAAGGGCTTGCCCACCACGCTCTGCGCGGGATGCGGGCACAATTCGATCACCAATCATCTGATCAAGGCGCTCTACGAATACGGTGTCGCACCGCATCTGCTCGCCAAGATGAGCGGCATCGGCTGCTCGTCGAAAACGCCGGCATACTTCGTCGAACAGGCGCACGGCTTCAACGGCGTGCACGGGCGCATGCCCTCGGCCGCGACCGGCGCAAAACTCGCCAACCGCGACCTGCTGGTGCTCGGCATCAGCGGTGACGGCGATACCGCGAGCATTGGCCTGGGACAGTACGCGCACATGGTGCGACGCAACGTCGACTGCGTCTACCTGATCGAAAACAACGGCGTCTACGGGTTGACCAAAGGGCAGTTCTCGGCCACCGCCGACGTCGGTTCGACGCTCAAGAACGGCACGCCCAACGAGTATTCGACGATCGACGTGTGCGGTCTGGCGATCGAACTCGGCGCGACCTTCGTCGCGCGCTCGTTTTCCGGCGACGGCAAGCAGCTCGTTCCTCTGCTGCAAGCCGCGTTCTCGCATCGCGGCACCGCGATCATCGACATCATCAGCCCGTGCGTTACCTTCAACGACCACGAAGGCTCGACTAAAAGCTACGCCTACGTCAAGGATCACGAGATCACGCTGAACGCGCCGGATTTCATCCGCCAAACGGAAGAGATCACGGTCGACTACGAACCGGGCACCGTGCAAAGCATCGAGCTCGAAGACGGCTCCCACCTCATGCTGCGCAAGGTCGGCCGCGATTACGACGCGACCAGCCGGATCGGTGCGCTCTCGCTGATCCACGAGTCGCGCGCGCAGGGCGAGTTCGTCACCGGGCTGCTCTTCGCCGATACCGGTATCCCCGATCTGTGCGAGCGTGAGAAGCTCACGCGCACGCCGCTCAAAGACCTCAAAGAAGACGACCTGCGGCTCAGCCGCGCGGATTTCGACGCACTCTTCACCGCTTGAGAGGGAAAGCTACGTGAAAATCGTCTCGACCGTTGCCCGCATCCTATTGGGCTTGCTCTTCGCTATTTTCGGATTGAACGGGTTCCTGCACTTCATCCCGGCGCCGCCGTTCAGCGGTTTGGTCCTGCAATTCTTTACCGTGCTCTTCGCCTCGCACTTCTACGTGATGGTCTTCGCGGTGCAGTTCGTCTGCGGCATCCTGCTGCTGACCAATCAGTACGTGCCGCTCGCGATCGTCGTGCTCGGCGCCGTGCTCGCGAACATCCTCACCTTCCATGCGACGATGAATCCGCAGGGATTTCCGGTGGCGATCATCGCGACGATCCTGTGGTTCCTCACCGCGTGGCCGATCCGCGCGCAATTCGCGCCGATCTTCGCTCGTAGTCCTCGGACCTAGGGAGTTCTGGTTTGGTCAGATCGAGGAAGCGAAGTCCGAAGTTTGCTATGGCAAATGAGGGCTGAGCTGACGAAGAGCTGGCCAAACCAGAGCCCCTAGGCGGTTCGGCGGAATTCTCCGAGGCGTCCTTCGAGCCGCGCGAACGCGTCGACAACGGCCGGATCGAACGCCTTGTTGCGCTCGCCGCGAATCTGCGCCAGCGCGTTCGCGGTCGTAAATTCAATACGGTGCGGGCGCTCCGAGGTGAGCGCGACGAAGGTGTCGGCTACCGCGACGATACGCGCGAAGATCGGAATGTCTTCGCCGGCTAGACCGTCGGGATAGCCGGTTCCGTCGTAGCGCTCGTGGTGGTAGCGCGCGATCGTCTCGGCCGTGCGCAGCAGCGGCCGCGTCGCGCCGCCGAGGATCACCGCGCCCGCGTCTACGTGTCCGTTGACGACGCTGCGCCAGCGCAGCGGCAACGCCGACGGCATCGAACGTACGCGATCGGGAACCGAGAGCATGCCGATGTCGTATACCAAGGTTGCCGTGCGCAGCGCCTCGATCTCAACCGGTGAGAGGTGCAGTTGCTCGGCGATTGCGACGGCGAGATCGCGCACCTGTTCGGCGCTGATCGCCAGCTCACGATTGCACGTGCGCATCGTGCGGTGCAGCCGCTCGATCGTGTCGCGCTCATCGGTGGGCATCACGACCTCACCGAACGTGCTGCGGCTCGGCGGGTGGATGGTGGCAAAGCGCCGCACCTGGGCCGAAAAATCCTTGATGGAAAGCGGCTTTTCGATACAGGCCGTGGCGCCGGCATCGAGGGCACGCGGGCCGAGCGTTTGGTCGCCATGCGCGGTGAGCATCAGGACCGGCGTGAGCGCATGTCCCGCCTGCCGCCGGAGCGCGCGTGTGAAATCCACGCCGTCCATCTCCGGCATGAGATAGTCCACGATGACGAGCGAGGCGCGCAGGTTCTCCAGTTCCACCAGCGCGGTGCGCGCGTCGCTGAAGGCGATCGGCGGCTCGCCCTGCACGCGCTTGATGACGGCGCTGTAGAGCTTGAGGGTCGCCTCGTCGTCGTCGACGATCACCACACGGTACATGTACTAAGTGTGCCCACTTTCGTCGGGCCCAGGATTAACGGGGCGGTAACCTTTGGCCCGGGCTTCGTAAAGCAGCGGTCAAGCGGACGAGCGATCGTTCGACCAGCGCCGCATGCGATCGAAGAGATACCAGACCGGAATTCCGGTGATCAGCACCGCGATACCCAGGAACGTGTCGGTCGGCGATTTCACGAGGACGTCGCCGACGATGCCCCAGGCGACTATCAGAAAGAGCAGCGTGCTCCACGGATGTAACGGCATGCGGAACCACGGCTCGGGTGCGCCGGCAGTGCGATCGCGCTGCCGGAAGATGAAGATCGCCAACGCGGCAAACCCGAAGAAAATGTAGTCGATGCTCGTAACCCAATTGAGAATCAACAAGTACTGTCCGGAGAGCGCGATGAGGATCGCGGCTGCGCCCTGCACCACGATGGCGACGATCGGCACGTGGGTTCGCGGGCTGATCCATGCCAGTTGTTTGAAGAACGTGCCGTCCGCGGCCATCTGAAAATAGACGCGCGGCGACGTGAGGATCTGGTTGGCGATGAAGCCGAGCGTCGAGAGCGCCACGATCGTCGCCATGATTTTTGCGCCGAGCGGGCCGGCAACCACACGCACGATGTCCGACGCCGGCGTGTTGGTTGCTGCAAGTCGATCGGGTCCGAGCACGAAGACGCACACCGCCGTCATCCCCAGATACAACACGATCACGCCCAGCACGCCGACGAGTATCCCAAGCGGTAGCGAGCGGTTCGATTCGCGCATCTCGCCCGCCATGAACGTCGAGGTTTGCCAACCGCTGTAACTGAACATGATCGGTACGAGCGAGAGTCCGATCGCGACCAGCGGGTTGAAACCGGCCGGCGGCGCCGCCATCGCCGGATGCGTCGCGATGCGGCCGAGCGCGAAGAGTCCGGTCGCAATCACCGCGAGGATCGCGACGATCTTCGCGATCATGAACCCGTTCTGTGCGCTGGTGCTCTCGCGCACGCCCAAACAATTGACGATGGTGAAGAACGCGAGCACGACGATTGCGACCGCGGTCGCCTGCGCGGCGCCCAGGCCGATGCCGACGATCGCCGGCAGATAGAAGGCGAACGTCACCGCCGACGCGGCGGCGCCGCCGCTCTGCGAGATCAAGAGCAGCGTCCAGCCGTAGCAGAACGCGACCACCGGGTGATACGCGTCGCGCAGGTACGCGTAGACGCCGCCGTCGTGCGGCCGGCGCGCAGCGAGTTCGGCGAAGACGCCCGCGCCGATGATCGCGACCGCGCCTCCGGCGATCCAGCTCAGCATGATGAGCAGCGGCGTATGCACGATGCGCGCGACGACCGAAGGCGTCACGAAGATACCCGAGCCGACGATGCCGCCCATGACGATCAGCGCCGCGTCGCCCACGCCGAGCCGGCGCAGCAGCGCAGGGCGTTCAGCCGTTTTGCGCAAAGCGCTTCCAGGCGTAATAGAACACGATTCCCGCCACGATCACCAGCGTGCCGTAGAGCGTATCCAGTGGCAAAAGAGCAACTTGCGAGGCGAAGATCGCCAGCAGCGCCGCCATCAGGAGCATCGTCGAATACGGGTGCAGCGGCACGCTGATCGGCGGTTTCGTTCCGGGACCATCGCGTTTGCGAAAGATGAAGATCGCGCCGCCGGCAAGCACGACGAAGATCCATTCCGGCGCGACCACCCAGTTCACGATCTGTTCGAACGTTCCACTGATCGCGATGATCGCGGCGATCACCCCTTCGATGACGATCGCGACCGTCGGCACGTGCGTGCGCGGACTGACCCAGGCGATTTGCTTGAAAAAGTTGCCGTCGGCTGCCATTTGATGGTAGATGCGCGGCGTGACCAGCATGCGCGTGCTCATGAAACCGAGCGTCGAGAGCGCGATCGCGATCGCGATCACGCGTGCGCCGATCGAACCGAGCGCCGCCTGCATCACGTCGGAGGCCGGCACCTTGCTCGCCGCCAGAGCAGCGGGGCCAAGCACGCGCAGACAGCCGATGTTCACCAACACGTAGATCGCCATGACCGCGACCACACCGTAGATCAAGCCGCGCGGGATCGTGCGCTGCGGTTCGATCGTCTCGCCGGTGATGTAACTTGCGCCCTGGAAGCCGTTGTAGGCGAAGAGCACGGGAATCATCGCGATGCCGAACGCGCCGAGCAGTGCGCCGTTCGAGGCGAATCCGGGCAGCGTCGCCGCCACGCCGGCGGACGGGTGCGCGAACAGTCCGGCGGCGATCAAAGCCGCGATCGCGGCAACCTTGAAGATCACCAGCACGTTCTGCCACGTTCCACCCTGCCGCACGCCCAGACAATTGATACCGACCAACACCGCGAGCGTCACGACGGCGACGAGATGCGTGTCGATGTTCATGCCGGTGAGCGGCGTCAGGTACCCGGAGAAGAGCACGGCCGAGGCGGCGGTGCCGCCGGTGTCGGCGATCAAGAGCAGCGTCCAGCCGAATACGAACCCGACCACCGGATGATAGGCGTCGCGCAGATACGCGTAGAGGCCGCCGCTAACCGGCCGCCGCGCGGCCAGCTCCGCGAAGACGAACGCGCCGATCACCGCGATGATCCCGCCCGCCACCCAGCTTCCGATAGCGAGAGCGGGCAGGTGTGCCCGGTTCGCGACCAGCGCCGGGTTGCGGAAAATCCCCGATCCGATGATGCTGCCGATCGTGATCAGCGTCAGATCGAAAACGTTAAGGCGCCGTCTCAGTAAAGACATGCGCTGCTAGCTTGCTTGTGCACTCCGCTGCTGTGTTTCGTGCACCACCCGCGAAATCTCATTTAAATTGCCGCGAACCGCATTGACGACGGCCGGATCGTACAGCGTTCCCGAGCCCTTCTCAATGGTTTCGATCGCTTGCGCGAGCGAGAGCGCGGCCCGATCGCCGCGCGCGCGCAGGAGCGCGCTCATCGTGTCGGCGACCGCGACGATGCGTCCCATGATCGGAATCGCCGAGCCGCGCAGCTTGCGCGGATAGCCCGAGCCGTCGTACCGTTCGTGATGCGTTTGCGCGACGATGGTCGCGGCGCGCATCACCGGATCGTCGCGGCCCGCGAGCACACGGGTTCCAGCCTCGGCATGGCGCTCGATCGTGATGCGGTCGGCTTGCGTGGCGGGGCTGCGGCTTTCCAAGATGCGTTGCGGAATATCGGACTTGCCGATATCGTAGATGCGCGAGGCTTGCATCAACAACTCGAGTTCATCCGGTGTGAGTTTGAGTTCGCGCCCGAGCGCGGTCGCGAGCTGCGAGGCGAGGTCGTGATGGACGACGATCGTCGGATCGTGCAATACCGCGACGTCGAGCATCGCGTCGATCAGCGCAGCCGCATCGATTCCTTCACCCGACGAAGGCGGCGCCGAGGCACGCGAACCGGCCGCTTGCAAGCGGGCTTGCATGTCGGCGCGTTCGCGCCGAGCGTCGACGATGTGCATCGCGTGCACGAGAAACTCCGATGGATTAATCGGTTTTTCAAGAAAGGCGTGGACGTCGAGTTCGAAGGCGGCGCGGCGCAGATCGCGGTCGGCCTTTGCGCTGGTGAAGATGACCGGCGTGCTCGCTCGGCCCTCGATCAAGCGCAGACGGCGCACGAAATCGACGCCGGGGATGTCGGCGAGGGTACTGTTGACCACGATGAATGCTGGATCCACGCCGCCGACCCAGTGAAGGGCATCGGAGGCTTTCTTGAAGCAGATCGGCTCGACTTCGGCGATCCGCCGTAGGATTTGTGAAAAGCCAGCGAGCGACGACTCCTGGTCGTCGACGACGGCTACGTGCATTGCCGCTCCCTTGCCCTGCTCGTGACGGGCGAAATCCAGGGTGTCTCGAAGGGCGCCCTCTAACTAGAAGTGATCGGCAGGCAAGGGGGCTAGCAGTAGGTGCAACTGAGTGCTAAGATTGCGAATCTAGGGACATAAGGAGCCATGGATTTCATCGTGAGGCCCCGGATGGGGTTTGAGCCCAACGCGGACGTGTTTGTTGACGAGGAGCGCGGTCAGGTCGTGGTGGCGGTCGAGGTGGCCGGCGCCGACCCCGAGAGCCTGCGCGTCGAGGTCGACGACCGTTCGCTGATGATCTCCGGCCTGCGCGCCGAACCGGTGCGCTTCCGCCGCGGCTCGTTTATTCAAAAAGAGATTTCCTATGGGACGTTCGCCAAGCGCGTCCGGCTGCCGGTGGCGGTCGACCTGCTCGGCGATGCGAACGCCAACTACGCCGACGGCGTGCTGGTGATCGCGCTGCCCATCTCGTCGACGACGTATTTGCCGCCGGCGCGCACCGAGATCCGTATGATCGTGAAGAGGACGTTATCCTGAACATGGCTGAACGCAAAGCCAAAGAAATCGTGCCCGCCAACTTGATCGGCATTCTGCCGCTGCAGGAGGCGGTGCTGTTCCCCAACACCGTAATTCCGCTCGCGGTCGTGAAAAAGCCGGGCATTCTGCTGGTCGAAGAAGCGCTGCGCGAGGGCAAGCCGATCGGCTTGACCGTGCTCAAAGATCGCGAGATCGAGAACCCGGGCCCCGGCGACGTGCAACGCATCGGCACGATCGGCATCATTCAAAAAATGCTCAAAGTCCCCGACGGCACGATTCGCTGTATCGTCGCCGGTCAGAGCGTGTTCAAAATCGAAGAATTTACGCAAGAGCAACCCTATATGGTCGCCGCGTATACCGAGCTGCCCGACATCACCGTCGAGAACGAAGAGCTGCTGGCGATGCAGCGCAATCTCGCCGGCTTGTTCCAGAAGCTCCTCTCCTACTTGCCGCAAGCGCCGCGCGAGATGGAGATGGAAGTGCAGAACATCACCGATCCCAGCGTCTTGACGTACTTCGTCGCCTCGACGATGCGTTTGGAGACGGCGGACCGGCAGGCGCTGCTCGAAGAGCGCAATACCGCGCGCCGCATGCGCAAGCTCACGCTGCTGCTGACCAAGGAACTCGAGGTGGTCGAACTCGGCCACAAGATTCAAAGCGACATTCAGCGCGAGATGGAGAAGAATCAGCGCGAGTTTTATCTGCGTCAGCAGTTGCGCGCGATTCAGGAAGAATTGGGCGAAGTCGATCCGCAGCAAGCCGAAACCAACGAGCTGCGGCAAAAGATCGACGAAGCCAAGATGCCCGAGGACGCCAAGAAGGCGGCCGAGCGCGAACTCGACCGGCTCTCGAAAGTTCCGCAGGCAAGCCCTGAATATAGCGTCATCCGCACGTATCTCGATTGGCTGGTGCAGTTGCCGTGGAGTGCGGAAACGCCCGACCATATCGACATCCGCAAAGCGCGTGAGATTCTCGACGAGGATCACTACGATCTCGAGAAGATCAAAGATCGGATCATCGAGTACTTGGCCGTCGGCAAGCTCAAGAAGAAGCTGACCGGCCCGATCCTTTGCTTCGTCGGACCGCCGGGCGTGGGCAAGACCTCGCTCGGGCAGTCGATCGCCCGCGCGATGGGCCGCAAGTTCGTGCGCATCTCGGTCGGCGGCGTGCGCGACGAGGCCGAGATTCGAGGCCATCGCCGTACGTACATCGGCGCGATGCCGGGGACGATCGTGCGTGCGATTCGCGACTCCGGAACCAAGAATCCGGTGATGATGATCGACGAGATCGACAAGGTCGGTGCGGACTTCCGCGGCGATCCGCAGTCGGCACTGCTCGAAGTGCTCGATCCGGAACAGAACAACTCGTTCCGCGATCACTACCTCGACCTGCCCTTCGATCTGAGTCAGGTGCTCTTCATCTGCACCGCCAACACGCTCGACACGATTTCGCCGCCGCTGCGCGACCGGATGGAGATCATCGAACTTTCGGGCTATACCGAGCTCGAGAAGCTTCAGATCGCCAAACGCTATCTGCTGAAGAAGCAGCGCGCGGCCAACGGTCTGAAGGAGACGCAAGCCCAGATCAGCGATTCGGCGCTGCGCGCGATCATCAATGATTACACGCGCGAAGCCGGAGTGCGCAATCTCGAACGCGAGATCGGGACGGTCTTTCGGAAGGTCGCGCGCAAAATTGCGGAGCTGCCGCGGTTCAAGGCGCGCGTGCGTCCGGAGAATCTCTCCGACTACCTGAGCAAGCCGCGCTTCTTCGCCGAAGTCAAAAAGCGCGTCGCTTCGGTCGGCGTGGCGACCGGCATGGTGTGGACGCCGGTCGGCGGCGACATCGTCTTCATCGAGTCCTCGGCGATGCCGGGCACGGGTAAGCTCGTGCTCACCGGTCAGCTCGGCGACGTGATGAAGGAGAGCGCGCAAGCCGCGGTTTCGTTCTTACGCTCGCGTTCGAGCGAACTCGGACTGGCCGACGACTACTTCGCCAAGCACGACATCCACGTGCACGTGCCGGCGGGTGCGACGCCGAAGGACGGCCCCTCGGCGGGCATCACGATGGCGACCGCGATCGCGTCGATGCTCACCGGGCTCAAGGTCGATCCGAATTTGGCGATGACGGGCGAGATCACCCTGACCGGACAAGTGCTGCCGATCGGCGGCCTCAAGGAGAAGGTGCTCGGTGCCAAGCGCGCCGGGATCACGAAGATTCTCCACCCGAAACGCAACGAGATGGATCTCGACGACATTCCGAAGGAAGTCCGCGATACGATGACCTTCGTGCCGGTCGAAGAGATCAGCGAGGTGCTGCATCATGCGCTGGGTAAGCGCGTGATCTCACCCGTACCGCTCGGCGAAGACGAACGCGCGAGCAACGTGGTGCCGCTGCGCCGCCGCAACGGCGTGGCCAAGCGCGCTAAAGAAACCGGAACGCGCGCTCGACGACTGCCTTCGCGCCGCCGGTGACGCAGTCGCCGTGGGCGACGATCAGGTTGTCGAAATCCCACGAGAGGAGCTTGCGCAGCGAACGCCGCGCAAGCGCTTTGTTCGTGAAGGAGAGCTTGATATCGTTCGGCACGCCGCCGTTCATTGCACCGCTGATTTTGATCAGCGCGTCGAGGAGCGGCCGATGCGGCTGCGGCGGATAGTTTTGAATGAAATCGGCGAAGACGAGCGTTCGCGATTGCGGGTGATAGAATTCGACTTCCGCGAGAAAAGCGTTTCCGCGCATGACGGTCTGATCGAGATCGCGCGCCCAGGCCGCGGGTGGGTCATCGGATAGAATCGCCGGCGGGGCCCACAGCCGTGCCTGCGGGAAGCGGGCTTTCCACGCCCCTAATCGCCACCGGTGCAGGCTCGTCGGCGCGACGAGATGCCTAACTTCCCCGAGCCTTGCGACGGAGGGCATTTCTTCCGGCGACGCGTCGATCGGCGAGTTGATCCACAGCGAGCCGTCGCCCAGCCGGACGACGATCATGCGCGTCGGCAGTTTTAAGGGACCGAAAACGCTGACCGGCGGACCGTCGGCGATCCAGATCTCCGGTCCAAATTCTCGCAGGACCATACGGTTGTCCCTTTCGGAACGCCCCGTGGTGGCTCCCATCATCGTGCCGCGTAGTACATTCGGACTACGCCCTAATCGGGTTCCTGTGCGCCCGCGATCGGACCTCGATGGATGACGATCGCGGGCCCCTCGGTTCCCGTCAACGCCAGGAGCGAAATCACCGGTTGCGCGCCGACGCGGATCTCGATCAGAATCGGAGCACCCGGGTCGCGCCCGACCATCATCTCGCCTGCGACGTACTCATAATCTTCGGTCTGCAAGCGCAAGGCAAGCGACTGAAAGAGAAGTTCCAGCGTTTGCCGGTCGACGCCGCTCTTGCGTGAAATCGCGCGAGAGATCGTGGCCCCGTCCAGCGACGACATCTCGCTGAGCTCCGCGATCGTCAACCGCTTCGTTCGCTCGCGGCCGGTCGCCATTTCCACGCGGGCTCGGTCGATCTTTCCGAAGCCGATCGCGGTTAAGACAACGCCACGTCGGCGCTTGTAACGCTGGACGATCATTTCACACCTCAAAATGCCTTCGTCTTTAACGGTGTTCTTTGCACCTCGGCGCAGTTACCTGTCACGAAGATAAGTGAGATTGTGAAGTTTGGTAACTTACCCTAACTACCGTTCTTTGCCGCGCTTCCCAACCTCTATCATTGGCGATATCGCCACGCTCTACAGGAGAGAATATCGTGCCGGGTTACGATTACACGATCCAACTCACAATGGACTCGGACACCGTCAAGGGCCTAAAAGGGGCCGGCTTCGTGCTCTACGGTTTCAAAGCCGTCCAAGGTCCGCAAAGCGGCGTGCCGACGGTATGGTTCAAAGATCCCAATTTCAGCACGACGACGACGGTTCAGTGGTCCGAATCGTACCAAGCGTTCGTGTCGAACGTCGATCCCATTCCCGGCGGTCAGATCGTCGATAGCGACGTGGCCGACATCAAGCTCGGGCAACAAGCGCCGATCAACTCGGCCGGAACGTTCGACACCGTCATCACGGGCGACGCCGGTCAGATCGAGATCTACAACGGGGCAACCAGGCAATACACGACCGGTATTGCCCAGTATCAGGGGGGCTCATATCAGAACCTCTGCGCCTTCCCGACCTTCGGCCAGATGGTGACGTCGATCGTCCCGATTGCGCGCGTTTTCCTGATGTTCGCCACCAAGGCCTACGCGACGAGCACCGTCGTCGTCCAATCGAGCGGACCGGGATTCATCATCGACCTGACGGCTTCCAACAATCGCCAGGTTTCCTACGTGCTCAACGGCGGCTGGTCATCCAACGGCCAATCGTGGGGAACGGCGGTCGCCGCCAACAACCCGATGAACCCGTTCCTGATCCTGCAGCTTTCGCAGTAAGGGCAAAGCGATGCCGCGTCAACGTATAGGAACCGGAGCGAACTTCGTGTTCCCTCCCGGTACCATCCAAGACTCCGCAGAAGTCGATAATCTGCACAACGTCAACGGGAACGTCAACTATCAGATCAATGCGCAGCAGGTCGTTACGATCCCGATCCGGCCGAACGAAGAGAACGTCATCAATCACGTGTACGGCCAGCAGCTTACGGTCTGGAACAACTGCCCGAACAGTATCGAGATCGTTTATTGAGCGAACCGGCCCAGGTCGAACGCTTCGGCGTCGACGTTTTCATCTCGCGCGATTGCGTTTTGCGCCTCAAGGAAGAGGAATTCGCGCTAGTGGGGCTCCGAGCCGTTCGCGAGATCGCGGACGGCTTACCCTTTCACTGGTTCACGAATACCAGCTATAGCACGATAACGAGCATTCGTTGGCATGGGAGGACGAGCTGGGTGTTCTTGATCTTTGTAACGCCGCTCGTCGCGTTAGAGCGCTCGGCGTCGCGCACGTTTTCGTCCGGCGTCCTGATCGACGTCACGCGTGGACTGAGGCAATACGCTTTTGATTGTCAGCGCGGATGGGAGCGCATCTCGTGAGTGACTACACGCTTACCGTCAACATGAGCACCGACACGGTACAACAGCTCAAAGCGAACGGTTACGCGCTCCACGCGTTTTTCGCGGTCCAAGCGCCGCCCGCGGGTCTGCCTGTGCTCGTTTATCGAAATCCGAACTTCCTGCCTCAGACTGCGATCGTCTTCTCGCCCGACGCGCTCAACGTATTTCTCTCGGCAACGCCGTTGCAAGACAAGACGCGCCTCCAAAACGCGCAACTCCAACCCATAGCGCTCGGGCAGCTGTGCACGATCGATTCCTCGGGCGTGCTCGATCCGCCGGCCGATGGACTGCCCGGCGCGGTCACGGTGTACAACGCTTCGAAAACGACGTATACGACTGGGCTTGCCGTCAGCGTCAACGGGAATCCGGCCAACGTGGTCGCGCTCAGCGTCTCGGCGCAGCTTGCCCAGCTTGCGGCACCGTATTCGCGCGCCGTCGTGATGCTGTCAAATCTTCCGCTCTCGCCGGGCTTGATGCTCGCGCAAGCCGGCGACGCATGCTACAGCGTCGATTTCGGCGCGAGCGTAAGCCGGCAAGTGACGTTCGATGTGAACGCCGGATGGTCGTCGACCGGAGCATTTGCAAGCTTGTATCCGCCGCCGGTAGACTTGACGGAGGTGCTCATCTTGCAGCCACCGAGGTACTTGCTGAAGTCGCTAGCGGCCTTTGTTGCCATGTATGCCCACTAACGTGCATGGTGCCAATCATTCTCTTACCCACGAGAGTGCCGCGACGCCGAGCACCACGAACGCGATGAAGCCGAAATAATCGGTCGCCGGTTCAAACGTTCGCGCGAATTCGCCGCCGTGCGCGGCTGCACTCGCGAAGTACACCGCGCTCGCGACCGCGACGCCGAGCAGCTGACCGCTCGTGCGCGACTCGGCGAGCATGGCCGCAGCGATGCCGCGCCTGGCCGCCGGCGCCGATCCCATGATTGCGCTGTTATTGGGCTGGCTGAAGACGGCGGTGCCGCAGCCGGTGATGATCAGCGCGCGGATCAGCTCCAACTCGGTCGGGTGCGGCGGCAGACGCGAGAGCAAGAAGAGGCCGCCCGCGACCATGAGTGCCCCTGCGGTCGAGACGTAGCGAGCCGGAACGCGATCGGAGAGCGAACCGGCGAACGGCGCGAGCACGACGTTGAGTGCGGTGATCGGCGTGAGCAACAGTCCCGCGGCGAAAGCCGTGTACGTAAGTGCGGTTTGCGCGGCGAGCGGCACGATGAAGATCAGCCCGGAAAGGGCGATGAAGTAGATCAACGATGCAAGCAGCGACACGGCGAAGATACGAATCTTGAAGAGATTGAGGTCGAGTGTCGGCGCCTTCACGAGCCGCTCGACGAAGATGAACAGCACGAGCACCGCGACTCCAAAGACGAGCAGGCCGATCGTTCTCGGCGAGTCCCAGCCCCAGATATGCGAGCGCGAGAGCGCCAGCGAAATGCAAAAGAGCCCGACGATCGAAAGCAGCGCACCGATGGGATCGAATCCGCGGTTCTCGCCTCGTATGTGCTTGAGCACGAGCGTCGCGCCGATCAGCGCGATGATCGAGACCGGAACATTGATCATGAAGATCCAGCGCCAGTCGCCGAAGGTGACGATTGCACCGCCGATGATCGGGCCCAGCGAAAGTCCGGCCGCGGCCGCCGCGCCGTTGAAGCCGATCGCGCGTCCGCGCTCGGTCGACGGAAACGTATCGACGATCAGCGCCTGATTCGAGGAGACGAGCATCGCCGCACCGAGTGCCTGCACGGCGCGCGTGGCGATCAGGAGACCGAGTGAGGGAGCGAGCGCGCACGCCAGCGAGCTGAGCCCGAAGACCGCGAATCCGGCCAGATAGATGCGTTTCTGACCGAACATATCGCCGAGGCGCCCGAAGAGCACCAGCGTCGACGCGGTCACGAGCATGAAGGAGAGAACGACCCACTCCGCGTCGTCGAGCGAATGATGGTAGACGCGCGCAATCGTGGGAATCGCGACGTTGGCGATCGAGGAGTCGAGCGTACCCATCGTGGTTCCGAGCATGATGACGGCGAGCGCGTACCACCGGTACTGCTCGTGCGCTCGGATCGTCGCTTTCACCCGACGGTGATGCCTTGGCCTTCGGCGACTTTTCCGATTACGGCATCGAGCGCGTTTGCCGCGCGAAGCGCCGCGCACAGCCGTTCGACCCGGTCCGGCGCGATGCTGATTAGGAGGCCGCCCGACGTCTGCGCGTCGGAGAGCGCGACCCGCACGGCGTCACCGACGTCGTCCGCGAACGTGGTGAAGCGCGCGTGCGTGCGCACGTTGTTTTTCGTTCCGCTCGGTACGACGTCACGCCGAATCAAATCGAGCACACCGTCCATGAGCGGAACCGCGCGAGCCTCGATCACCAGCCGCACGCTCGAAGCGCGCGCGAGCTCGCCGGCATGGCCGAGCAGCCCGAAGCCGGTGATGTCGGTTGCGGCATGGACTCCCGCCGCGAGCATCGCCGACGCTGCGCCGGCGTTGAGCATCGTCATCCATTCGATCGCCGGCCGCAGGTCGCCATAGCGGATCGCGTCGCGCTTCGCGGCCGTCGTCAGAACGCCGGTACCGAGCGGTTTGGTGAGCACGAGCACGTCGCCGGGCACTGCGTTGGCATTGGTGACGATGCGCCGCGGGTCGATCGTGCCGCTCACCGCCATACCGTATTTCGGCTCGTCGTCCTTGATCGTGTGGCCGCCCAAGATCGCGACGCCGGCCGCGCGCGCAACATGTGCGCCGCCTTCGAGAATTCGGGCGAGAATCGAGAGATCGAGCGCTTCCGGAAACGCGACGATGTTGAGCGCCGAAACCGGCGTTGCGCCCATCGCATACACGTCGGAGATCGCGTTGGTCGCGGCGATGAGACCAAAGTCGTACGGATCGTCGACGATCGGGGTGAAGAAGTCGACCGTCTGCACCAGCGCGAGATCCTCGCGCAGTGCAAACACGCCGGCATCGTCGGCGGTGCCGAAGCCGACCAGCACGCGATCGTTCGCGGTGGAGGGCAGACCGGCGAGGACGGAAGCAAGCTCCGCCGAGCCGAGTTTGCTCGCACATCCGCCGCACGAAGCGAGCGCGGTGAGCCTGAGCGGAGCCTCTACTTCCATAACGAACTCCTCGGAGATGAGAAAGACGCTGCTGTTGCTGCCGGGTCCCGTTCCGGTAGCGCAACCCGTGCTCGAAGCGATGGCGTGGCCGATGATCAATCATCGCGGTCCGGAATTCGCCGAGTTGCTCGCCCGGCTGGAACGCGGAATGAAGCCGTTGTTCGGCACGGACGGTGACGTATTCTTCTTGGGCTGCTCCGGTACCGGCGGATTGGAAGCCGCGGTTGCCGCCGTGTTTTCACCGGGCGATCGCGTGCTTTCGTGCCCGGTCGGCGTCTTCGGAAAACGGTTGGCCGAGATCGCGCGCGTGCATGGATGCGAGGTCGAGGTGCTCGAGACGCCGCTGGGCGCCGCGGTCGATCCGGCAGCGTTGCGCGCGCGCCTCCAGCGCGAGGACGCGCGCCGCTTCCGCGGGATCTTGCTCACCCACAACGAGACCTCGACCGGCGTGCAGAACGACATGGAAGCGATCGCCGCGGTCACGCGCGCGCACGGCGCGCTCACGGTGGTCGATTCGGTGAGCGGCCTGGGCGCCACGCGGTTCGCGATGGACGACTGGGGCTACGACATCGTCGTTACCGCCTCGCAGAAGGCGCTTGCCGCGCCGCCGGGCGTTGCGGTCGTCGCCGTCAGCGAGCGCGCGTGGGATGCGATCGCCAAAGCGCGCAGCACGCGCTTCTACTTCGATCTGGGCAAGGCGCGCGAGTTCGCGAGCAAGGGACAGACGCCGTGGACGCCGCCGATCTCACAATTTTATGCGCTCGCGGTCGCACTCGAGCGCTATCATGCCGACGGTCTCGAGGCGAACGTCGAACGCCACGCGGTCTATGCGCGCGCGGTGCGCGCGGCTTTTGAGGCGCTCGGCTGCGCGATCTTCTCGCGCTCCGACGCACATTCGGTCACCGTCGTCGCTGCGTATCCGCCCGACGGCGTCGACGCCGCCACGTTGCTCAAGACGCTGCGCGAGCGCTACGGCGTCGTGATCTCCGGCGGGCAGGGTGAATTGACGGGCAAGATCGTGCGCTTCGGCACGATGGGCGACGTCGCCGAGAACGACTTGCTGGGAGCGATCGCCGCGCTGGAACTGGCGCTGGCCGACTGCGGCGCCGGCGTCAGCTTGGGCGCGGGCGTTGCCGCCGCGGCCGCGGCGCTCACCGGCGCACGCGCGGCAACTGTGTGAGTCGACTGTACGGGTCGTCCCTGGTGGGGCGCTCGCGCAGGCGGCAGAATACGGGTTATGCTTTGCTATTCCGAACGGGGGCAGCTCGAAGCCGCAATCGCCGGTCTCGAGCGTAGCTGGAACCGGCACGACGCCGATGCGTTCGCGAACGGGTTCTCGGTCCACGGCACCCTGATCAACGCGCTGGGCGATCGGCTCGTCGGCCGCGAGAGCATCGCACGGTTCTATCGGCCGCTCTTCGCCACCATCTTCCGCGTCGCGGTGCAGCGCTTTGCCCTGCTCGACGTGACGACGATCGACGACACCGTGACGCTCGCGACGATGTCGTGGCATCTGCAGGGCGAAGAAGGCCCGAGCGGCGCGCCGATCAGCGAACGCTGGGGACGCGCGCACATGGTCTTCGTTTGCATAGAAGGTACCTGGCTGGCGGCAATGATGCACGTTGCGCAGACCGGCGGCGACCATTTCCGGCGCGGCATGCTCAACGTGGTCCGGCTCGAAGGAGCGCTCGATCTCTAACGTCAAAGCGTTCCCTCCCTATGGAACCGGCCGCGGATTTCGGTTCCTTGCTGCGAGGATTTCGCCGCGCAGCGAATCTCTCGCAGGAGGAACTCGCAGAACGCGCTCGTCTGAGCGTTCAGGCGATTAGCGCGCTGGAGCGCGGCGTTCGCCGCGCGCCCTATCGCGAGACGGTCCGTCTGCTCGGTGATGCGCTTCGGTTGAATACGGCGCAGCGTGCCGAACTCGAAGCAGCGGCAAACCAACAACGCGCTCGCGGTGCGAAAGCCGAACGGCCGGTCTCGAAGATGGTGCCGTTCACCCCGCTTCCGCTCACGCCCATCGTCGGGCGCGACGTCGAACTCGCGCTCATCGGTGAAGCGCTGCAGCGACCCGAACTGCGGCTGCTCACCCTGACCGGTCCCGGCGGCGTCGGCAAGACGCGCCTGGCGCACGCCGCCGGTCAGATGTTCGCGAAGCATTTCGCCGACGGCGTCTCGCACGTCGCGCTCGCGGCGATCGCCGATCCGGACTTGTTGCTTCCTGCGATCGCATCGGCACTGCGCGTCCACGACGAGGGCTCCTCGCCGCGCGAGGTTTTGCAGCAATGGCTCGAACCGCGCACGATGCTCCTCGTGCTCGACAA
This sequence comes from Candidatus Baltobacteraceae bacterium, assembly GCA_035502855.1. NCBI lineage: Bacteria > Bacillati > Vulcanimicrobiota > Vulcanimicrobiia > Vulcanimicrobiales > Vulcanimicrobiaceae > Vulcanimicrobiaceae bacterium. The sequence goes on along the minus strand of DATJTX010000022.1, from coordinate 17,004 downwards.
CTTCGAGCAGATCGCGTCCGCGGCGTCCGCCTTGACCACGCTGCTGGGCGGCGCGCCCGGAGTGAAAATACTCGTCACCAGCCGCGAACTCTTGCACGTGCGCGGCGAGCATCAGCTGCCCATCGCGCCGCTGGCGTCGGCCGAGGCGGTCGAGCTTTTCATGCAGCGCGCCGAGGCCGACGATCCGGGTTTTAGTCCATCCGCCGCGGAATGCGAAGCGATCGAGCGGATCTGCGCGCAACTCGAAGGGTTGCCGCTCGCAATCGAGCTGGCCGTCGCGCGCCTGCGCTTCGATTCACCGTCGTCGCTGCTTGCCGACATCGACCGCCGCCTGGATCTTCTCGTCGGCGGTGCACGCGATCTGCCCGCGCGCCATCAAACGATGCGCGCCGCGATCGCGTGGAGCTACGAACTCCTCGAGCCGGCGCAGCAGCGCCTGTTCGATCGCTTGGCGCTCTTTGCGGGCGGCTTCAGCAAGAGCGCCGCGCGCGCGGTAGTGACCGACATGCCGGCGATCGAACTCTCGAACGGCATGCGCGCGCTGATCGAAAAGAGCCTCTTGCAGCGCATGCCGCGCAACGGCGGCGAGCCCTGCGTGCGCATGCTCGAGACCGTTCGCGAATACGCGCTGGAGCGGCTCGGCTCGGGTTCGCAGGCGTATGCGGCTCGTCTCGCGTTTGCGCGCTATTTGGTCGATCTCGCGGAGACGGCGGAACGAGCGCTGGTCGGGAAGGAGCAAGGAGATTGGGTCGCGCGTCTCCACGTCGAGCGCGATAACATTCGCAACGCGCTCGCGTGGACGCGCGAAGCCGGTGAAGCCGAACTTGGCCTGCGCTTGGGCGGCGCGCTGTGGCGATACTGGACGCGCCAGGGACAATTGCACGAAGGGCTCGAGTGGCTCTCCAGCCTCCTCGCGCTGCCCGACGCCGGTGCGTGCGCGCCGACGACGCGGGGGCGGGCTTTGCTCGCGGCGGCGATGCTTGCGCAGCGCGCCGGCAAGGTCGAAGGCGTCGCGCCGATGCTCGAAGAGAGCCTTGCATGCGCGCGCGAGAGCCGCGATGCGCAATTGGAATTCACCGCCTTGAACAGCCTGGGCGTTCTGGCGCGGGCGGAAGGCAACTACGCGCGCGCGCAAGAGCTCTTTGAGGAGAGTCTGCGCATCCGCCGCTTGGCGGGAACGCCGCGCGACGTCGTCGTCGCGCTGAACAACCTTGGCGCCCTTCTCCTGACGACCGGCGCGCTCGAGTTGGCGGAAACGCTGATCGAGGAGAGTCTCGCGCTCGAGGGGGCGACGTCGGACCCGTGGGCGTACTCGATGTCGCTGCACAACCTCGGTGAACTGGCGCGCAGTCACGGCGCATACGATCGCTCGATCGATCTCTTGAATCAGGCGCTGGCGCTGCGCGAGGAGACGCGCGATGGGCTGCGCGTCGTTCAAACGCTCTACGCCTTGGGCGATACGATGCGGGATTGTCAGCGAATCGACGAGGCGCGCGACTATTACCTGCGCGCACTGCGGTCGTATCCTCAAATCGCCGATCCGCTCGAGGTGGCGGCGAAGCTAGGGAAGCTCTGAAGAAGTCGCTGTACCGATCGCAAGGAGCATTTTCCGGTGCGAATCGAGGCGCATCCGAGGGAGCATAGCAACGCGCTCTGTGGCAACGAAGACCCGCACCGGAAAATGCCTTTGCCCGAAGGGTTATGGCCGCGATGGCGCATCTCCATCGTCGTCGGCTCGGTCACAGAACACCCCGGCTATGCTCCCTCGCCGACTCCTCGGGTCTGCGACCATCGGGGCCATAACGATCGGTGCATGGACTTCTTCAGAGCTTCCCTAGAACGGCTCGGCCGATGAGCCCGTCTACAGGTGGTGGCGGTGGAAGTACGGCCAGAGCGCAGGACGTGCGAACCACGGAATCATCGACTCGATCACGCCGTCGATCCTCGGATCGGGCTGTACGAAATACGGCGCGAGTCGCGACTGATGCAGATCGCCCCGGATGTCCCGCGAGAGCGGAAAGAAGAGCGCGATGAAGAGCACGAGCCAGATCAGCACCGCACCCTTCGCGAAGCCGATCGCCGCGCCGCCAAGCGAATTGCCGATGTTGAGCAGCGGAAGTTTGGCGAAGCGATTGAGCACCCAGGCGATCGCGAGCACCATCGCATAGGTGATGAAACCGCACAGAAACATGCCGATCACGTGCGCCGATCCGGCGCCGAGATGCGTGACGCTTTCGATCCACGGATCGAACGAGCCGTTGTAATACCACGGCGTGATCAGTGCCGCCACCACCGCCACCGCGCCGCCGAGCTCGGATACGAAACCGCGCGAGAAGCCCTTGAACGCCGAGATCAGCAGAACCACGGCGATCAGGATGTCGGGCCAGGGGATGCCGAGGATCACCGGCGGATCGTACCTCCCAATTCGTTGCGTACCGCTTCGACGGCCCGCGCGATCGCGGCGTCGGCTTCTTCGTCGGTTATCGTGCCGTCGTAGCGCCGCATGGTCGCGCGCACCGCGATGCTCTTGCGCCCTTCACCGGCTTGTGGGCCGCGATACTCGTCGAAGACGCGCACGCCGGTGCACAGCTCGCCAATAGCGGAACGTACGACCGCGCCGATGCGTTCCGCGTCGACGTCGAGACCGACGGCGATCGCCAAATCGCGATAGGTCGACGGATAGCGCGACGGCGGACGGTAGACCGGCCGCTGATACTCCGGAATCTTATCGAGATAGATCGAGCACATGTAGAGCGGGAGCCGCGCGTCGAAGGCTCGGCTCAAACGCGGATCGATCTTGCCGAATGCGGCGACCTCCTGACCTCTCCACATCGCGACCGCGCTCTTACCGGGATGAAATCCGCTGCGAGCGTCGCGCGTGGTCTCGACCTCGACGCCGCTGATCGCGCGGATCAGCGCTTCGACGTCGCCCTTCAAGTGCAGAAAGTGCGTGTCGTGCCAGGGGGGTTCGTCGAGCGGCTCGGCGGCGAAGCCGAACGCAACCGCCGGAGCTTCGGTCGGCAGGACGCCCTCGTCCAACGTGAAGACGTGACCCAACTCGAAGACGCGGTACGGCCGATCGATTCTAGCGAAATACTCGAACATCCCCGGACCCAGCGCCCAACGCAAAACGCGCTGCTCTTCGGTCAGAGGATTGAGCACGTGCACGATTCGATGGCTCGGCGCCAGACCGGAGCGCTCGACGCGCGTCAACAGCGCGCTGCCTTGCAGCGCGTAGGTCACGATCTCATGGTAGCCGAGCGCAGCCAGCGCGGATGCGAGCTTGTTCTCGAGCGCGTACTCCGCGCTCGTAATCGCATGGGCCGGTATCTGCGGCTCGACCGCTTCGATCGCGTCATAACCCTCCATCCGCGCCACTTCTTCGACCAAGTCGGCCGGAATGATCAGATCACGCCGCCACGCCGGCACCGTGACCGCAATCGTCTCATCGTTCGCCTTGGTCGCGCACCCGAGCAGTTGCAGATGCCGCGCGATGCGCTCGGTGGACAAGTCGAGTCCGAGTAGGCGCGCGACCTCACCGCGCCTCAACTCGATCGTCGCCGGCTGCGGCAGCCGCTCACCGAAGATCTGCGGGGCAAATGCGTGCGCGCCCAACCCGACCAGCAGTTGGGCCGCGCGCGCGGCTCCGATATCGGCAAGAATCGGCGCCGGCGCCTTTTCATGCCGCGACGAGGCCTCGGTGCGCAGTCCGAGCGCGCTCGACATCCGGCGCACGCGTGCGCCGTTGAAGTTGGCGGATTCGAGAATGATCCCGCGCGTCGAATCGCGCACTTCGCTCGTCTCGCCGCCCATCAATCCGGCAAGGCCGAGCGCGCGGCGGGTATCGGCGATCACCAGCATCTGCTCGTTCAACGTGCGCTCGACGCCGTCGAGCGTCACCAGTTTCTCGTCCGCGCGCGCGTCGCGCACGACGAAGCGCCGCTGCGCGACCTCCCGCTCGTCGTAAAAATGCAGCGGCTGACCGGTTTCGAACATCACGTAGTTCGACACGTCGACCAAATTGTTGATCGGGCGCTGCCCGCATAGGGCGAGGCGCACGCGTACCCAAGCCGGCGCCGGCGCGACCGCGATGCTCTCGAAGCGTTGCGCGATGAACCGCGTGCAGTCGGGCGATTCGATCTGCACGCTCGGCGGCGTCGGATCGTCGTCCACGCCCGGATTTTGGAACGAAGGCAGCCGAAGCGGCACGCCGTACGAGGCCGCCAGCTCGCGCGCGAGGCCGATTACGGCCATCGCGTCGACGCGATTGCTGGTGATCTCGACGTCGAGCACGTCGTCGCGCAGTCCGAAGAGCTCGACGACGTCGGTACCGAGCGGCGTGCCGGCGTCGAGCTGCATGATGCCGTCTTCGAACCATTCCGCCGGCAGCGCGAGCTCGTCGGCGGAGATCATCATCCCTTGGGAATCGATACCGCGCATCTTGCGCGGCTCGATTGTGAGCAACGGCAGCTTTGCTCCGATCGTCGCGACCGCGATCGTCTGTCCGGCGGCAACGTTCGTCGCGGCCGTGGCAATGGTGAGCGGATTGCGGGCGCCGACGTCGATCGAACCGACCTGCAGACGGTCGGCGTTGGGATGCTTCTCGAGCGCGGCGATCTTGCCGACGACGACACCGCTGATCGCCGGCCGGCGGATGATTTCCGCGACCGGAAAACCGAGCATCGCCAAGCGATCGGCGATCGCTTGCGCGTCGCCCGGGAGGTCAACGTATTCACGCAACCACGAGATTGGAACGCGCACTCAACAACCTTCTTAAGCGAGTTGGGCCAAGAAATCGGGATCGCTTTCGACGAAGCGGCGGATGTCATCGATTTCGTAGCGCGCGAGCGCGATCCGTTCGATGCCGAAGCCGAACGCCCAGCCGGTGTACACGCCGGTGTCGTACCCAACTTCGTGCAGGACGTTGGGATGAACCATGCCCGAACCGCCGAGTTCGATCCAGCCCGAACCGCCGCACATGTTGCACGATTCCGACCGCCCCTTGCACTTGGGACAGGTGGTGTCGAATTCCGCGCTCGGTTCGGTGAATGGAAAGAACGACGGCCGGAAACGGACCGATTGATCCTCGCCGAAGAGCTCGCGGCACATGCCGGTGAGCATGCCTTTGAGGTGCCCGAAATGGATGCCTTCGGCCACCAGCAGCCCTTCGATTTGATTGAACTGAAAGAGGTGGCGCGCATCGACCGCGTCGCGCCGGTAGCAGCGCCCCGGCGCCACGATGGCGATCGGCGGGCGATAGGTTTGCATCGTACGGATCTGCATCGGCGAGGTGTGCGGCCGCAGCAGCAGTGTTTCGGTGATGAAAAACGAGTCGAAGCCTTCGCGGGCGGGATGGCCGGCTGGAATGTTCAGCGCGTCGAAGTTGTAATAGTCCGGTTCGATTTCCGGGCCGAGTACCACCGCAAATCCGCGCCGCTCGAAATACGAAGCCGCGTCGCGCAGCACGCGTCGAATCGGATGAATCGTTCCGAGCGTGGCCGGAATCGCGGGAAACGTGACGTCGATGCGTTGCGCGAGGTCGCTCTCGAACTCGCGGTTTTGCAGGCGTGCTTGCGCGTTCGCAAGCTCGTCTTCCATCTGCTCGACCGCGCGATTGATCAGCATCCCGGCATCGCGGCGCTGCGCCGGCTCGAGCCGTCCGATGCCGCGGCGCAGCAGCGTTACTTCGCCGCTGCGGCCGAGAAACGCGACGCGCGCGGCGTCGAGTTCGCGTTCGTCGGCTGCTTGGGTGACCGCCGCGCTGAAGCGGAGGCGGAAATCGTTCAGTTGGGTTTCCAAATTCGAAGCGCCCGGCTGCATATACCGGGCGCTTTCGGGAACTGGACGCTTACTTCTTGGTCAGCTTGGGCTTGGCACCGGATCGATCCGACGGTAGGCCAGATAGGCGCTGATCGAGCCCGTTTGGGCGAAAAGTCTCCAGAAGAGATCGCTGGTTGCCATTGCTTGCTGACGTCTCCTTCCAGGCGCGGAGCGGCCTAAAACCATTGGAATGTCGAGATTGTACCATGCGACTTTTAGTGCGGGTAGTCTTGACTTTTCGGCCCTGCGAGACTCTCTTGACAACGCCGAGCGACCACGTACAAAGCAACCGACCCGGCTACCGCGGCATTGAGCGATTCTGCCCCCTCGTTCATGGGGATTCCGGCCAACCGGACCCCGGGAAGCTGCCAGAGACCAAGCCCCCGGCGTTCGTGCCCCACGATGAGGACGGCCGGCGTCCGCACCTCGACCCGCTCGAGGTCCGGCGCCCCGGCGGCCAGGCCCAGCACGCTGAAGCCGGCGGCTCGCGCCGCGGCCATGAAGTCGCCGGCGGACGCGATCGCATGGGGCAGCCGGAAGATCGAGCCCATCGCCCCGCGCACGACTTTGGGGTGATAGGGGTCCACCCCGAGGTTTCCGTGCACGACGCCGCTGGCGCCGAAGGCCTGCGCCGAGCGCACCAGCGCGCCCACGTTCCCGGGATCGTTCAAATCGGCCAGGGCCAGGACCAGCGGTCCCTTCAAAAGCGCGTCCACGTTGCTCGTCTGCTGCCGAGCCACGGCCACCAGGCCGGTCGGCGTCTCGAGGTCGGAAATCTTTCGTAGCGTCCGATCGTCGACCACGTAGACCGGGACGCCGCGTTCGTCGAGTTCCCGGACGAGGGCGTTGCCCTCCAGCACCGGTTCGGTGACGTAGAGTTCTTCGATCGGGACGTGGCTGCGGAGCGCCTCTTGGAGCAGGGTCGGTCCCTCGAACGCGAAACGTCGGTGCTCTTTGCGGCCCTTTACGCTTTGCAACTCGCGAACGCGTTGGACGCGTTCGGCATGCGCGCCGGTCAGCGTCGCCATCGCGCCCTGGTAGCGATCATTACGAGCGCCGCAATGACGGCCGCTAGCACGTCGGCGATTTTATCGTTGAAGTGATGCGGAACGACGAAGATATTGAACGCGTAGACGAGGACGACAAAAATCGCGAAGAAGTACGCGAGCCACGCGATTTCGGCGACAATCGATGAGCGCTTATGCCACACTAAGGAGAGTTTATGGACGACACGCCCCAAGTCATCTCGTCGCACGAGCGCTTCGAGGGTCGGGTTTTTCGCGTTCGCACCGACGAGATCGAGTTCGCCGACGGTGCGAGAGCGAGCGTCGACGTGGTCGAACATCGCGGCTCATACGCCCTGATCGCGACGCCCTCGCCGGACGAGCTGGTGCTGGTCCGGCAATACCGTCATCCGGTGCGGCGCGAATTGTGGGAAATCCCAGCCGGCACGGCCGATCCCGGCGAGAGCGTCCTCGAGGGCGCCCTGCGCGAACTGGCCGAGGAAACGGGCTACCGGGCGGCGGCGGCGCGCCTGCTTGGAAGCTTGTATATGACGCCCGGATTCTGCGACGAGATCATGCATTTCATACACGCCGACGCACTTACGGCCGGTAGGCAGAACCTCGATGACGACGAGCGGATCGCTGCTCGAAACTTTACAATCGAGCAAGCGTGGGCACTGGTGCGGCAAGGTGAAATCGCAGACGCCAAGACTCTGCTTGCTTTGACGTGGATGCGTGGTTCAAGGGGTGAACTTGCGGCGCTGGGTGCCGATAATTGAGGTACGGGTTACGGCTGCAGCGCGCGATACACGTTGCGGCCGTTGACCATGGAGGAAGACGTGGAAGTACCTCGCGACATCGATGCCGTTTTGCGGCGTCTTCTGGAGCAAGGCTCATTTGGCGGCGACACCGATCAATCGGCGCTCGCTCCCGAAGATGAGTCGTACTTGTCATCGCTGATTGCGTCGGTTCGCTGCGGTCGTCGTGCAGTGCTCATCGTGGAAGACGCCGACGAGCGCCTGCGCTACATGTTCAGCAACGCCACCCGCGCCGAAGCCGTAACCATGCTGGGCAAAGTGGTCGAAGCTACCGGACGCCGCCTCTCGGACGGCGACGAATAAAAGCCCCGATCGCGTCATCTCATCGTTTTACGGCACCAGCAGAAGTTCGTTGATTTTTCCGTCGGGCGTCAGGCCGAAACGATAATGATAGGTTCCATGCTCAAAGCGGACCAAGAACTCGTAGATCGTACTTCCATCGTTTCCACTCCAACTCGCAACCGGAATCACGTCCAGCGGCCTTCCTAGCGCCGCAAAATTCGCATGCGCTACGAGCGCATCGGTGAGATAGGCCGAGAACGCCGGCGTCAACTGCGTTCGATCGATCTTCCGGTCGGCAATGCGCGTGAGCCACTCTTTGGCGCGGGCGACGATCGTGTTGTCCATGTGGGTGCGCGCGGGCGGCGCGACGATGTCTAAAACTTCGGCGGCGACCTGCTCGGGCGCGATGACCGCATGCGAACGAAAATCGTCGGTGTTGGCGAGGACGATCACCGCGACGTGATCTTCGGGCAGCAGCGCGTTCATCGCGTGATAGCCGGCCAACTCGCCGTTGTGCCACATGTACGGCCGGCCGTTGCGCTCGTCGATCACCCATCCCATACCGTATTGGAATGCTCCGGGGACGTCGGTGGGCGTGAACATGTCGCGCACCGCGTCGACGCGCAGCAGCAGCGGCATACCGATGTCCCACTTGGCGAGATCGTAGAGGTTGGTGACGATCTCGCCGTCGCCGAAGAGCCAAGCCGGATCCCACGGCTTCGTGCGTTCGAAATCTCCGGGCGCTCCCGTATAGCCGACGGCGTGCTGCGGCGAGATGCCGGTATCGCCGGCGCAGAAGGTTTGGTTCATCAGCAGCGGCAGAAAGATATGCTGCTGCAGATAATCCGAGAGGGGGACGCCGCTCGCCCGTTCGACGATCAGGCCGGCAATCGCGTAGTTGAAGTTGTTATAGCGGAATTGCGAGCCCGGCGTTGCCACGAGTTTGAGTTTATCCATCGCCGCGACGAGGCGATCGAGTTTGATGCTCTTGGTGCGGTCCTGGTCGATTGCGGCTTGCGATTCGTCGGGAAGCCCGGAGGTTTGGTTCAACAGCTCGCGGATCGTGACGCCTTTGGCGATCGACAGTTCTGGAACGAAGCGGGTAACCGGATCGTCGAGCTTGAGTTTGCCGTCCTGTTCGAGCAAGAGGATCGCCGCCGCCGTAAACTGTTTGCTGATCGAGCCGACGTAGGTTTGGGTCGAAGGATCGAAACGGCGATGATGCGCGAGGTCGGCAAAACCGAATCCACGTGTGTAAACGATACGACCGTTCTCGACGACGCCGAGCGCAAAACCGGGCGAGCGCTTGGCTTGGATGAGCTGTGTGCCGAGGTCATCGATCCGATGCTCCATTCTCGCCGTAAAGAGCACCGCGGATAGGGCAATGCCGGGAAGCATGCTGCGCTTTTCGGCTAGAAAGCGAGCTGGGCCTGGCCTACCACGCGTCCATCGAGCATCAGTGAGAGTTGATTCATGCGATGACTCTTGGGCAAGTAAAGGAGCGCTACGTCGCCGTGCGGCATCGCGAAGCCGAGCATCGTTTGGGTCCCGTCGTGCGGCCACAACAGCGCAAGCGGGCGTTTTGCTCCGCGAATCACGACCATGTACCACGAGCCGTCAGGTGCGTACATCACGCGTGCGTCGGCGCCGGTAAAGCTGGCCGTTCGATGCGGGAGCATTGCTACGCGCGCCACGCCTTGCGCATCGGCGATCATCGCTTGGTGCATCGCAAGGTTCTGCTCGAGCAAATAGCCCGCGGGAAGCAGCGCGATCACGATTGCCGCCGCGAATGCAAGGCGCAGCGGAGCACGCACGGGCTGCGCCGCGCGCGGAGCGCGCAGCGGCGAGGGCGGATCGAGCCGGGCCTGCGCAGACACCATCGCGGTGACGTCGGCTTCGGCTTGCGCGAGCAGGCGGCGGCACGCGTCGCAAACCTCGAGGTGCTTTTCGACGCCGCGCTGCTCGTGCGGTTCGAGCGCACCGAGAGCGTAGAGCGCGGCGAGTTCTCCGAGATGACCGGTCATTCGCTTGCTCCGAGCGCCGCGCCCAGCTTGCGCAGGCCGAGCGCGATGCGGCTTTTGACCGTGCCCAGCGGTTCGCTCAGCTCGCGTGCGATCTCAACGTGTGTCTTGTGCTCGTAGTACGCAAGTTCGAGCGGCCGGCGCTGCTCGGGCGGTAGCGCCCGCATTGCGGCGCGCAGGCGATCGTGCTCGATCACGTCGGCCACGTTCAACTCGTCGTGTTCTTGCGGTTCGGCTGCGACGCGCTCTTCGAGCTTGCGGCGGCGCGCTTTGGAACGCAACCGCGTAATCGCCTCGTTGCGCACGCACACGGTCAGAAAGCTGCGAACGGCGCCGCGCGAGCGCATGTACGAGTCGGGTGAACGCCACACGCGGGCCAAGGCGTCGTGAACGCAATCCTGCGCGTCCTCGGCATTTCCGAGCACGTGGTAGGCGGTCGAGTACAGCAATTTGCCGAAGCGCGCGTACGCTTCATCGAATGCCCAGCGCTCTTTGGCCGCGAATGCCGCCGCGAGCGCCTCGTCGTCGAGGACGGGACGCATAGAGCGGGGGCGTTCGACGGGGAGCGCGCTCATTACCTAGGGAACGCGCCGCGCCCGCCGATGGATCATAATATGGGAATCACGCTAGCTGCGGCGCTGATCGCGGCGCTCGCTGTAGGGCAGCCCGTGGGCCCCGATCACGTCGGCTGTAACGTGACCGAGCAGCTCGTGGAGCACTGGCATCCGCACCTGACGATCGAGCATCGCGGCGCGCAGGTGCGCGTTCCGGCGCAGATCGGCTTCGTGCAAACCGGCGGCATCGTGCTCTGTCTGTATTGGCTGCATACGCACGACGACTCCGGCACCATTCACGTCGAATCGCCCATTCCCAAAGTGTTCACGCTCGGCGATTTCTTCGCGGTGTGGGGACAGCCGCTTGCGAGGACGCGAGTCGGACCGTACCGCGGGCACGTGCGCGCGTACGTGAACGGCGCGCCGTATACGGGCGCGCCGCAAAACATTCCGTTGCTCGACGGCGAGCAGATTCTGCTACGGATCTAAGGAAGCTCTGAAGAAGTCCATGCACCGATCGTTATGGCCCCGATGGCCGCAGACCCGAGGAGTCGGCGAGGGAGCATAGCCGGGGTGTTCTGTGACCGAGCCGACGACGATGGAGATGCGCCATCGCGGCCATAACCCTTCGGGCAAGGGCACTTTCCGGTGCGGGTCTTCGTTGCATCCTCGGTCACAGAGCGCGTTGCTATGCTCCCTCGGATGCGCCTCGATTCGCACCGGAAAATGCTCCTTGCGATCGGTACAGCGACTTCTTCAGAGCTTCCCTCGGCGCTCACCTCCTTGCACAAAAATACCTTCGTTCGGGTGTACCGGGCGCTCTCACCGACCGGTCAGAATGCTGCTAGGGGGTGTGTCTCATGGCGTTCAGACCGTTTCTCGTTCTTTGCGTCCTCGCGCTCGCATTGGCGTCCTGCAGCGGGCATTCATCGCCGGGTTCCTCCGTCGGCAGCGTGCTGCCGCAAACGGCGCGCCACCCGGATGCGACCTCGAGCGTCGTCTCGCTCGGAAGTTACAATATCAATCCGGCGCACGTCTACGTGGCCGGAATTTCATCCGGCGGTTTCATGGCCGTGCAGTTGCACTTTGCGTATTCGGGAACGTTCAAAGGCGCGGCGATCTACGCCGGCGGCCCCGATTACTGCGCGCAAGACAGCGAGGCGACGGCGATCGACGACTGCGGCGGCGCAGGCCTGTACGGGAGCGAACTCTCGCCATCGGAAAGCTACATCAATTCCAACCAGGATACGTCGGGCATGGATCCGGTGAGCAACATCAGCGGGCAGAAGGTGTATCTGTGGTCCGGCACCGGTGATACGATCGTCAATCCGAAGACGATGAACGACCTGGAAAGCGAGTACGAGCACTACGGGGCGAGCGTGAAGTACGACAACACGTTCGACGCGGAGCACGGTTGGGAGTCGCCCTACGGAACGGTCTCGTGCGATACGGCCGAGAGCCCGTATATGATCGTGTGCGATCAAGGCAGCACCGCATACGATTCCGAAGACACGTGGCTGACGCTGTTCCTCGGAACGCTCAATGCGAAAAACACCGGAACGCTAACCGGTTCGCTGCTGAACTTCAACCAAGATCCGTTCGGCGGCGGTTCAAACGATCTCGATACGAACGGCTGGGTCTTCGTACCGAAGAGCTGCGCGAGCGGCACGCAGTGCTCGCTGGTCGTGGCGCTCGACGGCTGCGAGATGTATCAAGCCGCAATCGGGACCGATTTCGTGACCGAGTCCGGGCTCGATCAGTGGGCCGATACCAACAACATCATCGTGCTCTACCCGTATCAAACGACCGGCGGAAGCAATCCCGACGGCTGCTGGGATTGGTGGGGTTACACGAATTCGAGCTATGCGCTCAAGTCGGGCGTGCAGATGAGCGCGATCTACGACATGGTCAAGCAGCTCGAGGGCGGAACGGCGACGGCCGCGCCGTCACCGACCGCGTCTCCAACTGCTGCTCCGACCACATCGCCGACGGCGTCACCGAGCGCGACGCCGACGGCAACGCCGACGCCGTCACCGGCACCGAGCGCAACACCGCCGTATTCGCAGAAAGAGACGAACACGGTCGTCGAATTCTATTCCATGGGCTACATCACGCTCGATGAATACCTCGAGCTAGGGCAGGCCTACGGATATGATTCCGATATCACGCTGTACGATTGCGGCGGGACGTGGACGGACTCGTCTACCTGCGGACCGATGACCTACTAAAGCCCGCGTTAGGCGATGGCGCCGACGAACTTCGCCTGATCGACCGCATCGTAGAAGGCGTTCTTCGTTTCGCTGATCCCGTGCGACGCCCACGGATCGATCTGCTTGCGCGCGGTCGGCGCATGGATCGTCGGGCCGACGGCGTCGGCGTAGCTCGATCCGTCGAACGGACCAAAGCCGCGCGACTCCTGATGCGCCATCACGAGCGCGCGCGTAGCATTCGCCGCGGCGCGCGCATCGCTGCGTAACGACGAGGGCAGCGCGGCATCCGAGGCGATCGTATCGTAGAGCGCGATCGCCGGCCGGTCGGCGTGCCAGGGCATGTCGGGCGTCGCGCCGGAGAAGCGCACCATGCCGCTCACCGACGCGACGTCGCGGCGAATCGTCGGGCGGTCCGCGGCGTCGGCGGCGACCGCGTCGTTGAACGTTTTGATCGCGCGCTCGGCGTTCGCAATCTTTGTGGGCGAGAGATCGAGCACGTCGAACGCGGCAGCCGTCCCGAACCATTCGCCGTCGGGTCCCGGGTAACGCACCCGCATCGCGGTGTTCACGACGCTGCGAGCCATGGCGTCGGGATCGCCGGCGTTGCGTGCGATCGCATCCGCGACGCCGGTGGGCACGCCGGGCGAGAGCATCGTCTCCGGGGACGCTGCCAAGTATTTGACCCCAACGCGCGAAAGCGCGTCCGCGAAGCCCATCGTATCCATGAGGCACTGATTGGCGACCACGCCGTCGACGGTGCGGCCGGCGTCTTCGGGATGTTCCTTCGCGTGCAGCGCGACGCCGTCGGCGATCGCTTGGGCCATGTCCGGCATCGACATCACCGCGCCGGTATGCGTCTCGAGTCCACCGCCGTCGCCGCCGCCATGATCGACGAGGTCGATCCACGTCTGCTTCGCGCCGGATTTCTCGGCGCGCTCCAGTGTCTGCGCGACGAACTGCGCGAGATTCGACTCGCTCGCCATGTTGCGCGCTTTTCCGATCTGCGGGTCGGAGATCTGTCCGTCGGCAATGGTGAAGCTGTCCGTGCGCTTGCGGCCTTCGACGAGATCGCCGTCGTCGACGCGCAAGCCGGTCGTGTCTTCGACGGTGAACTCGACGGCCGAATCGGTTCGGCTCGACTGCAGCGCTTGCGCGACGGTCAGTGACTGGGATGCGTCCAAATTGTTATCGCCGTCGCGGTAGATGCCGAACTCGAGCGCGCGACGAGAGGGAATGATCGTGGCCGTTGTGGGTTGCATAAGGCTCCTTTGACACGGGAATGACGAGGTATCGACCTACTGCGCGGCAGCGCCGAAATGGAAGCAGGTGGAAACCCGTATTTTTCGCAATTTGCAACACCATGAAGACGCGTGCTTGTGCGATGGCTGTCTTTTGCGTATTGGGTTCGCTCGCTGCTTGCTCGTCCTCACGCGGGCTAATACCGGCGGCAACACCGATCCCGACGGCGGCGGCAACAGCGACCCCCTCGCCGGCGCCGGGCGTGGTGACGCTCTCTTCAAGCAGCTTGGCATTCACCGCAACCGGAGCCGGCAACGCGCAAACGGTGACGGTGACGCAAGCCAGTTACAGTGGCGTCTTCACGCCGTCGACGACGAACTGCACGGGCATCGCGACGATCTCCCCCGCCAGCGGCACGTCGTTTTCGGTGACGCCGGTCGCCGCGGGAAGCTGCACGTTCACGATTACCGGCGGCGGCGGGCAGAGCGCCACGCTCACGATCGGCGTCACGACCACCACGGTGGGAGGCTCGTAAGATGCGCGGGCTTGCACTGGTCGCGATCGCGGCGCTTCTCGCCGGATGCGGCGGCGGCGGATCGACGCCCGGCGTCGTCACGCGGCCGCTTGCGCAAGCGACCGGGCAACCGTCCCCCAAGGCACCGCAGGACGTCAGCGTGTCGTTCACGATCGTCGTGCCCACCGCGAGCGGCGCACACGCGCGGCGCGTGCCGGACTACGTTTCCGCGTCGACCAAATCCGCCACGATCGCGGTCGGCAGCGCAACGCCGACCACGGTGAACTGCACCGCGACGTGCAGCGGAACCGTGAGCGCACCGGTCGGCAGCGACATGTTCACCGTGAACCTCTACGACGCGACCAACGGCACGGGTGAACTGCTCTCGACCGGCACGCTGACGCAAACGATCGTTGCGAATACCGCCAACAGCGTGAACGTAACCTTTAACGGCGTGGTCGCCTCGCTCGCGATATCGCTTGCGTCATCGACGGTCACGCCGGGGATCGCCGGTTCGGACGGCGTCACGGTGAACGCGCTCGATGCCGACGGCAACACGATCGTTGGCCCCGGCGTCTACGTGAACGCAAGCGGCACGCCGGTGACGATCGCGCTGAGCAACTCCGATGCGAGCGGCAACTCGACACTCTCGCAGACCTCGGTCACGCAGCCGACCACCGGGATCGAGCTGAACTACACCGCTGCGTTCGATGCGAACCCGACGATCTCGGCCGCGGCGAGCGGATTCACCACGGCGAACGCAGCCGTGCATTTCCCTACGCCGACGCTCACGAACTTGAGCGCGGTCAGCGGCGTAGCCGGCAATACCGTGAGCGAGACCGTGACCGGCACGAACTTCGTGAGCGGAAACACGAGCGTAGCGGCGGGTGCCAACGTCACCGTGAGTAGCGTGAACGTGACGAGTTCGACCTCGTTGACGGCGAGCTTCGTCATCGGCGGCGGCGCGGCGTTCGGTTTGCAGAACGTGAGCGCTACGACGGGCAACGGAACGAGCGGCACGTTTCCTTTTGCCATTGGAACCAGTGCGATCGCGGTTACACTCGATACCGACAGCAATCCGGGCACGCCCGCGGGAACCGGTTCGGGCTCGGCGGGCGATTTGCGCAGTGCGATCTTCGCGGCCGATGCCGCGTCCGGCAGCGTGATCACGTTCAGCAGCTGTACCGTGGGTTCGCCCTGTGAGATCACGCTCAACGGTCCATTACCCCCGATCACGGCGAACACGATCATCGACGGCGGTACCTACGGAAACGTCATCATCAACGGCAACAATACGTACCGCGCTTTTTGGGCCGAGAACGGCACGATCGAACTCGCAAATCTCGAGATCGAGAACGCCCTCGCGCAAGGCGGGAACGGCAGCGGACCGGAGATCGGCGGCGGCGGCGGGGCCGGTTTGGGCGCGGGGCTCTTCGTCGACGCTGCGACGGTGAGCGTGGTGAACGATCTGTTCAGCAGCGCGAGCGCGGTCGGGGGCACCGGCGGTAGCTTTTCGGCGAGTGAGAACGACGGCGGTGGAGGCGGCGGGCTCGCGGGCAACGGTGGATCCGACGCGTCCGGTTACGGTGGTGGCGGCGGCGGCGGCATCGCCGGCGCCGGCGGGAACAGCAACGCATCGGGTGGTGGCTCCGGTGGGGTCGGCTTCAACGGTGCAAACGAAGGGACCGGCGGCGCCTTTTCCTCGGGCGGAAACGGCGGCGGCGGCGGAAGCGGCAGCTACGGCGGCGGCGGTGGGGGCGGCGGCGGAAGCGGCACCAGCTCGGGTGGCGCGGCTGGAGCCGGCGGCTTCGGTGGCGGGGGCGGTGGAGGCGCCGGCATTGGCGCCGTGCGCGGAGGTGGTGCAGGCGGCTTCGGCGGGGCTGGCGGCGGTGCCAGCCCTGTAGGCGGATCCCACGGCGGTTCCGGCGGACCAGGCGGCGGCGGTGGCGGCGGCGCGGCAGCGGCTGGTGGAGCTGGTGGCGCGCTCTCGGCAAGCCTGGCCGGCGGCGCGGGCGGAGGGACCACGAGCCCGGGCGGCGGTGGCGGCGGCGCGGCGGCCGGCCCCGCAATCTTCGTGAACACCGGAACGCTGACGATCCTCAACAGCTTCTCGAGCGGCTGCTCCGCGACCGGCGGGGCAGCCGGTACCGGTTTTGACAGCGCGAACAACGGGAGCCCCGGCGGCAGCGATGCGACGCCGGTCTTCAACTACGGCGGCACGGTGAACGGCGTGAGCGTCACCGCCGGCAGCGGCGGCCCGGTCACCGGCGTGCTAGGCAGCGGGACTCCATAGGAGACTGCGGCGCACGTCTACCGCACGGTCTGTTTGACGGCCGGGCGCTGCGAATTGTACAATTCGCACGTTATGGCGTTAGAGTACAGTGAAGTGGCGGCAACCGAGTTGCGCGATCATGCAAGCGAGATCGTGAATCGTGTCGCCTATGGCGATGAAGAGCTGGTTCTGACGCGCCGCGGCAAACCGGTGGCGGCGCTCGTTTCACTCGCCGCACTCGAGAAGCTTCGTCGGATTGAAGACGAAGAG